>JAKFVJ010000316.1 GCA_021732245.1 Candidatus Obscuribacterales bacterium
ACACTCGTCGCTCTCGAGATCCAGTAGCCGGTTAATGCAATGAAAAAACTAGCCAGGGCAAAGGTCAGGCGAAAGGTCAACAATTGCCTTGTCTTGAGAAATAAATCTGTCTTGCGCCCACTATCCATCATTATTGCTTTTCTTGAATTGTCGATATTCTTGCGTCAAAGATATTCTTGAGCTTGTTTGTAAACGGCAGCAACCTCGGCAAAGCGACCAAGCGTCTTTAACGCCTCTGCCCAGGCTTCATAAGTATCACCCTCGTAGGGATCTATTTCGGCTGCTTTTTCAAATTTTTCCAATGCCAATTCATTCATACCAAGCAAGCAAAGGCAACGCCCCCAATTGAAATAGAGCGGCACATCGCCTTCATAAAGCTGCGAAGCCTGCTGAAAATGCTCATCAGCGTCAGCTAACTGTCCTGAGTTCATGGACAATTGCGCCAATAAACTATGTGCCGGACCAAGCTGCGGATGCATCGCCAGCAAACGTCTTACCATCTGCTCACACTCATCAAGCCTGTTGGCCGCTTTCAATGCTTGCGCGTAATAGAGACTAAGCTCCACATCGCCGGGAGCATATCGCAAAAGCCGCATGCCTCTGTCTAAAACAAGTCCAATTTGTTTTTTGCGCAGAGCCTTCTCTAGACCTTCCTTGTAGGGATTCAAACAAGCCGGGTCTATGTTGACTGCGCGCTGGTAATGCGGATCGGCCTCCTCACTGCGACCAACTTGCTCAAGCAATGCAGCCAAATGCCAGTGTCCCAGAGCGTAGTCATTGTTAACAGTGAGCACCCTTGTAAATACTTCACCGGCTTTGTCAACTTGCCCGGCAAGTAAGAGGCACTGCCCCAATCCATCAAGCACCAAATAGTTATTGGGATTTTCATTCAGGGCTTGTTCAAAATAGACTGCTGCTTGCCTATAATTAGCCAAGGCGATTTCGGTATAAGCCATCCAAATATTCAGCTCAGGATGTGTCCAGCCGTGTTCTTTGCCGCCTTCCAACGCCGCCAAAAATTTGCTCTGAGCATCTTCATAGTTGCCCAGAAAGAAATGTGCAATGCCGCAGAACATATTAATTTGCGGCAAATCAGGACTTAACTCAAGAGCCTTCTCAAAAGCTTGAGCAGCCATTTCGTATTCGGATAAGACGCTATGCACCATGCCTAAGTTCAGACGCGCGCTGACGAGTGCGGGATCAATGTCTATCGATTGAATTAGTTTTTCTGCCGCTTCGTCATAACGTCCCTGACAAAATAGATTGACGCCCCAGTCGTTGTAGACAAGCCCGCGATCTTGGGCAGCCAACACTTTGGCTCCTGTGCCCAGAGCAATTTGATAGTGTTCGCGTGCTTCGTCATATTGACCAAGTTGCGAAAGCGCAACAGCCCAATTACGTTGCACCATCAAGAGACGATCATCCAAGCGCCAGGCTTCACGAAAACAATTGAGTGAATCCTCAACTTGTCCAAGGGCCAAATAACACAAACCCAAGCCGTTAAAGGCCTCAGCCATTTTTGGGTCTATGAGAGCAGCGCTTTTAAAATATTGCGCGGCTTCGGTGTATTCGCCCAAGTCATAGCAGGCAACACCGGCCTGATAGTTGGCCGCCATCAGCTTGCTGTTTAGTTTGACTGCTTGATTGTATTGTCCAATTGCGCCTTTGAGACTGCCCATCTGGTGCAAAGCAAGACCCCAATGCAAATGAGCAAGGGCGTAGTCTTCTTTTATTTCGCAAGCAGTGCGGAATTGATGAACAGCTTCAGCTTGCTTGTTCATCCTAAGTTCAATCAATCCCAAATAATAGTGGCATTCGGCATAACTCTTATTCATCGCAAGAGCATTGCGAAAATGCTCCTGGCTCAAAGCAAAATTTCCCTGGTTGAAAAACACAATGCCGAGACTAAATTCCAACTCGGGATTGTTCGGCTCTTCACCAATTAGGCGGAGCAAAATCGATTGAGCTTCATCCCACTGGCCTTTTTCGACCAGTTCTCTCACTAGCTGTTTTACATCAGTAGTCATCTTTGGCGTAACCAGGTTGAGCCTTAATTTAAGGCTATAACCTTACTTACCCCATATTTAAGTAAATAAGACTATGGCAGGATTTTTCTGACATTGATAAAGGTGATAATCGTTAAAAGACACAGGACAAATTGGACAACGTGGAAATAAGCGACAATCTGCCACTCCTTAACCCCTTTATTCTTACCGAGCGCCTCAAAGTGATGATGCAGGGGAGCCATGAGGAATAGCCGTTTGCCTTCGCCAGGCAGCTTCTTGGTCAATTTAATCCAAATAACCGACAGAGGCGACTCCGACTTATCCGACGCATAGGGCTTGGTCAGTTTGAAATACACGACTTGAGCCATAACGGACAATGTTTCTGCAATGTATATAAGCGAAAGTGGAATAAACCAAAGAACCAAATTGCCGGAAAGGGCAAGAGCGGCCATTACGCCACCAAGCAGAAGAGATCCGGTGTCCCCCATAAAAATATGGGCTGGATTGCGGTTGAACACAAGAAAACCGGCCGTGGCACCAGCGGCAGCGGCAGCAATCGCTGCCAATTCATAAGAGCCCTGGTAATAAAGCATGAAACTCAAAGTTGCCAGAATTTGGCAAGCAGTGCCGGCAGCAAGTCCATCCATGCCGTCATGCAAATTAACAGCGTTTGTAGTTGCCGCCAGTAAAAACGCAGCAAACAAAATGAAGAACCACGGCTGTACGCTGAAAATACCGATGGCACTTGGTACTGCCGAAGTTGATAGTAAGATTAGTCCAAGACAGGCACCAATAACTGCTTCCAAAGCAAGTCTTACCCGTCCGGATATGCCTTTATTGTCCTTGTTGGCAATTTTGGCCATGTCATCGCTTAAGCCGATGATGCCGCAGAAATTTGTCACAAGCAGAACAGACAATGCCTGCACGCCGAACTTTCCTGTGTAGAAGAACCAGGCGATGCTGCCGACGCATGCAGCAAACAAAAATACTATGCCTCCGGCTGTCGGAGTGTTGGCTTTGCCGGCATGGTCCTTGGGTCCATCGGCACGGACAAATTGACCAATTGCCTTGGAGCGCAAGTACTTAATAAATGCCGGTAAAAGGGCGACGGCCACCATAAAGCCGATAAGCATCGGCATTGGCAAGCACAATAGGCTGTCTTCAAATGGGAAGTTCAATTTTCAGCTAGCTTTCTAGATTCTTAATCCAAATAGAAACTAGTAACTATCTTACGATGTTCCTTTGCATAATTGACAGCTTCTAATAAAGTATGGCTTGAATGATAGAGGAAACAGATGACCTGTTGGCAGCGGTCGATAATCTCGTGGTTGCAAATTTTCGAGGCATCAGCCAAGGTCATGGTCCGTCTTTCCGGATATTCAATGATGTTCTTGATGCCAATCAGAAGATCCTGAACTTCAGATGGCTGCTGGCCGATTGTTTGCGGCAGAATAACTTCTAATCTGTCCGGATTGGCTCTTTGAGCACCGCGAATGGCCGCCATGTTGGTTCCATTGGCACCACCGGATGTAACTACTTGGTTGCCGGACAAAACAAGCGCATAAGAAAGCATTTCCACCAATTGCTGGTTTGTCAAAGGCATATTACGCGTGCCGATTATCGCCACCCGACGAGGTCCTGATTGCTGAATGAGCAATAACTCTTGAGCCAGCTCGTCTACGGTCGGTAAAGTTGCCGCCCCTGTTGCACCACGTTCTGACTGACTCATTTGATTACCTAGGTTGGAAGTTGTTAACTGGCTGTGCGCCTAATGGCTCGAAACGGATACACTTATAAAGTTAGCCGAGCCGAAACTCTAGAGTACCTGTACTCAGGGTCCTAGGTCATGGCATGTAGTTCACCTGTTTACAAGTTTTAATCTAATTTATTTTATGTTAGCCACTGGCAACCTATTAAAAGGACTAAATGACCACCAAAAGACGGCGGTTAGCCTCGGTTGGGGACCATCATTAATTGTGGCCGGCGCCGGCTCGGGCAAGACAACAGTGCTTACAAGGCGCGTTGCTTATCTAATGACCGAGCTTCATCAGTCGCCTGATTCCATTTTGGCCGTAACCTTTACCAATAAAGCCGCTGAAGAAATGAAGCACCGCTTGCAAAAACTTGTAGGCGGTCATGCCAGGCATATTTTAATCGGCACCTTCCACAGCTTTTGCGCCAGAGCCCTGCGCGAAGAAATTGAGAATTACAAAAGCCCGGAAGGCTATACTTGGAAGCACAACTTTGTCATCTACGACGAAACTGATAAACAAAGCGTTGTAAAAAACGTCGTTAATCGACTTAATTTGGACGAGAAAGTATTCAGTCCGCGTGAAATGTGCCACCGCATTTCCTCACTTAAAAATGACGGCTATATGCCGGCACGTTATGCCAATGAAGCGCGCAATTACAAAGAAACTCGAGTGGCGGAAATATTTTCTGCTTATCAATCGGATCTGGCAAAAAACAACGCGCTTGATTTTGATGATTTGATTTTGACGCTTGTCGAATTGCTCAGGCAAAACTTAGCCGTGCGCAGACGTTTTAGAGAACGCTTTCAGCATGTTCTTGTCGATGAATTTCAAGACACGAACCAATCACAATACGAACTAATTAGGCTAATTGTCGAAGCCTCCGATGAAGAAAAGCAGGCAAACCCGGCAAGCATCTGGCACGAGCGCAGCTTGCTTGTCGTGGGCGATGTCGACCAGTCAATTTATTCGTGGCGCAAAGCCGATTTCCGCATCATCTTAGGCTTTCAATCTGATTTTAAAGAATCAAAGATTGTCAAACTGGAAGACAACTACCGTTCAACGTCGACAATTCTTGAAGTAGCCAATTCAATTATTCAAAATAACACTGAGCGCATTGAAAAGGTCTTGCGTTCCAGCCGCGGCGCCGGAACCAAAGTAAAATGCTTTGAAGCACAAGACGAAATTGACGAAGCCTATTTCGTGCAAGAAGAGTTAAAACGGCTATCTGCACGCGGCAGGCAGCTATCTAATTGCGTCATCCTGTATAGAACAAACGCACAAAGCCGTGCCATGGAAGAAGTCTTGGTGCGCAGCCATCAACCTTACACGGTTGTCGGGGGCACCCGATTCTACGAGCGCCAAGAAATTAAAGATGTGCTTGGCTATCTGAAACTCATTTTCAACGGTGCCGATGGTCAGGCATTCATGCGCGTGATTAATACACCGCGCCGCGGCTTAGGTAAAACCACTTTGGAGAGACTTGTCTCATTTGCCTTCGATCGCGACTTAACACTTTTAGATGCAGCCAAAGAAATTGGAGCTAAACAAGGCGTTTCCGAAAAATCACAAAAGGCTCTGCGTGATTTTGCCAATATGGTCAAACGCCGGCAAGCCGAAAGCGCACAGACACCCATTTCCGAGATACTCTCCGGCATTTTAAAAGAAACAGGCTATCTGGACAAATTGAAAGAAGATGCCGCACAAGGTCTCGATGAATTAGCTTCCGGCAGAATTGAAAACGTTATGGAATTGCACAACGTCGCCAAAGAATTCGAATCTATGTCGGACAAGCCCGATCTGGAAGCATTCCTTACACGTATTGCACTGGTATCAGATATTGACCAAGCAAAAATGGACGAAGACTGCGTCAAGTTGATGACTATTCACTCGGCAAAAGGACTGGAATTCCCAGTTGTTTTCATTCTTGGATTGGAAGAAGGGCTATTTCCACACATGCGTTCATTGGATTCACCAAATGCAATGGAAGAGGAACGTCGTTTGATGTATGTGGCGGTAACACGAGCAGCAGACTTGCTTTATTTGACCTATGCTCGCAAACGCGCGGCTTTTGGCTGGGCGACAGGTTTTTCCAATTTCACAATTCCTTCGCGTTTCTTGAAAGAGATTTCGCCGCAACATATGACCGGTTTTTATCCAAGCCCGGAAACACCTTCCAATGATCAAAAGGAAGATTACGATCCGTGGGATGAAAGCACTTGGGCACAGAAGAAAAAACAACCAAGCCCCACCCCATCGGCTCAAAGACCGGCAGACTATGCGCGTTCTTCTAAGCCTCAGGTTAAACCGCGAGCTTTCCGCCAGCAAACTCCACCCCAGCAGACTTCTTCACGGATTGAACCAAAGCCCAAAGAAGAAAGTATTCCTTTTGAAAAACTTTCCGTAGGCGACAAAGTACAGCACGTCAAATTTGGTATAGGCGAAGTCACCCAAATTATTGGCGATAAAGACAAAGAACTTTATAACGTGGACTTCAAGACCGAGGGCAAACGCCTCATGGACCCACGTTTTGCCAAACTAGTTAAGCTAACTTGAAAAGTAAGCCAATAATCTTTTCTTCGTGATAATCATTTATATGGAAGTCTAAATGTGAGTCCGGTCATCGGCACACATGACAAGTCCCGCCCAACAAGGAGTAATCTCAGTGGCAGACACAGAAAAAACATTTGTCGCAATAAAACCAGACGGCGTACAGCGCGGTCTTGTCGGTGAAATCATCGGACGTTTTGAAAAGCGTGGATTAAAGCTAGTCGGCTTGAAGCTCCTCAAAGTTCCACAAGAGATGGCAGAAAAGCATTATGGCGAGCATAAGGGCAAACCATTTTTTGAGGGTTTGGTCAGCTTCATCACCTCAGGACCAATTGTCGCAATGGTTTGGGAAGGTAAAGGCGCCATTGCTCTAACTCGTACAATCATCGGCTCAACAAACCCGGCGCAAGCAGCTCCCGGCACCATTCGCGGCGACCTTGCTCTGGATATCGGCCGCAACGTAGTACACGCATCCGATGGTCCGGAAAGTGCTCCTCGCGAAATTGGCATTTTCTTCAACAACAATGAAGTAATCGGCTGCTGGTCGCGCAACATCGATCCATGGGTTGTTGAACAACCACTTACTTGCGCTTCTAAATAAGTAAGTAAATCTAACTCTAAAAAAAACGCGCGGCTCAACAAGCTGCGCGTTTTTTATTGAGATTACATATTGAAATTACGCAATGAAATTACAAAAGATCATTAACAGAAT
Organism: Candidatus Obscuribacterales bacterium; assembly: GCA_021732245.1. Lineage (GTDB taxonomy): Bacteria > Cyanobacteriota > Vampirovibrionia > Obscuribacterales > Obscuribacteraceae > SBAT01. Next base: position 7,020 of record JAKFVJ010000316.1, read on the forward strand.
GCATTACCTCATCTGCCGAAAGCTCTTCCAGACAAGCATTTGTGGACAGAGGGCAAACTGCTTCAAAGCAAGGCTGACAGGACAAATGCAAACTAACTGCACGTGACTGCGAACCTAGTGGCTCCAGGCGCCTATAAGGCGTAGCTCCAAAGATACCTACTACTTTAGGCACGCCCACAGCAGCAGCTAGGTGCATAGGTCCGCTGTCTAAACCAATTACAAGGCGACTCTTTTGATAGAGCGCAATTAAGTCCAGCAAACTGGTTTCACCGGTAATGTCCAGTACTTGTATGCCACCACTTTTAAGAGAATCGGCAATCTCAGAATTCGTTTTCTTCTCTGATGGTCCACCGGCAAGAATTAGTGGCATGCCGGTGTCACCCAGCTGTAGAGCCAAATCGATCCATTTTTCTTTGGGCCAAATCTTGGAAGACCACGTTGTTCCCGGCAAGAGCACGGCGACGTTCGATTGTCCCCTCAACAAATCGTTCACTCTTTGTCTTGAGGTTTCCGGAACCACCGGCAGTGGGAATTCAATTTCCTCATCTGCAATTGCGGGGCTAAGACCAAGTGTCCGAAATAAATAGGAAGCTATCTCCAAATTGACACGCACAATGTGTCTATCGGGAGCAAAGTAATTACCGACTTCAACCTTATCGGTCAAAAACATCCCGGCGCCTTCCCTTGTATGGGAAAAACCAATTCTTTTAGGAGCACCGGATGCCACCGTGCACAGTGCGCTCTTCAACAACCCCTGCATGTCCAAAACAACATCATAGTTTTTGCTTCTGATATCACTCCAAAAGACACCGGCTTCATGAGCGATATTTCCCCAATTCAGGGGCGAGGCAAGCTTTTTGATCCACTCCTTGCGCGGCAGAATAAACACTTCATCAACAGCTGGATTATTAGTGACCAGCGGTGCGCTCATCGGCTCGACTACCCAACCGATATGGGCATCAGGCAATCGGCGCTTTATGGCGGCCGCCACAGGCAAGCTGTGAATGGTATCGCCAATGGCACTAAGTCTGATAACAAGGATCTTCAAATTGCTTCCCTTGAATGGGGCTCCCAGAGCCGCATTTGCCCCTAAGATTACACTACCCGTGGTGCCATACACATGTAAGGCACCACTTAAATATTACCGATGATTACGAGTGATACCAGCCATTAAATGTGGTGCGGCACCACCCGTGAAGGCACGGTAAAAGCCTCATCCAGCTACCATTTCGGGACTCGTGCCACCATATATGCACCACGATCATATGTGGATATTTATTTTTAGCGTGTTCGTGCCACCCTAGGTAGTGGTATTAATATAACAACCACATTCAATTGGGGCACCGCAAAATATCCAAGG
>JAKFVJ010000253.1 GCA_021732245.1 Candidatus Obscuribacterales bacterium
GATTGAGCTCTCCCCAGCTCCTGTACGTGGTCTGTCCTTATTAGCCGAACTGAGAGAAGCCTATCCGCAGCTCTACTTCTTCGTGAGCTACGAAGTTCCAGACCCTGAGTTGATTCGCACCGCGTATCGACTTGGGGCTTCGGACTTTTTGGATGCCGAGCGCTGGCGTACTGACCTACCGGCAGCTGTCCAAAGCATTATGTTGAAGCACCAGTCCGAATCAGTATCAGTCGCTCAAGGTAAAGTTGTGGCAGTTTTCAGCCCGACCGGTGGCATCGGCGCAACAACTATCACGACAAACCTTGCAGGTTATCTGTCTAAACATGGTGAAACGGCCATTGTCGACCTCGACTTGCAATTTGGAATGGTCGCACATTATCTGAATCTTGAGCCGTCATTCAGTTTAAGCACAATCGATTTTTCGCATACTAACTTCGATGCTACTTATTTGCGCAACTTGATGACAAAGTACGATGATAAGTTGTCGATTCTGGCAGCGCCACCGGAACTGGAAGATATAGGTGACATTTATGCTGCGCAGATTCAAGAAATACTGAATACAGCCAAGAGCGAATTCAAGTATGTCGTGGTTGACTTGCCGAAAAACTTGCTCGATGAAAGAGCGATTGCCAGCCTCGACTTTGCCGATCACGTAATTGTGCTCACTGAATACAACTGGTCAGCAATTTTGAATGCTCGTAAGTGTCTTGATACATTCAAGGCCCACTACAATCAAGAAAAACTGTTGCTCGTTATCAACCGTTCGGAATGGTTGCCTCACGATGTACTAAGTGAGTGTAGAGCCAATTTAAACTATCCTGTTTTTGCTGAAATTCCTGGCGATGCCAAAACAGCTAAGTGGGTTAACAACCAGGGGCAAATTGCACCTGGCCACACAGCTCTTGGTAAAGCAATGGATACTATTGCACGGCGCTTTGCTGGAGCAGAAAAGCTGTTGCTTACTGCTGAAGGTGACAAAGCAGCCGGCTTCAAATTGCCGGGCATTTTTGCCAAGCGCAAGTAACTTAAGGTGGTGACTTAAATGTCTGAAGAGAAAAAAGATGAAAATTTGCCAGCCCGTCCAGCGTCCTCTTTAATGGGACAACTGGTAAGGCAACGTCAGGCTTCCGGTGAGTTGGCTTCGACCGCGCAGCAAGGTGGAGCACCTGCCGCTGCTGGTGGCGGAACAGGCGTAGCTGCCGGACAGGCAGGCAGTGGGGTTGCAGGTGGTGCCGCTGGTAGTGGCGTCAGTCACCAGCCGACACGAGCTGATATCGAGCGTATCGATCGCCCGCAAGAGGATTACGCTGGACAAATTCAAGAAGCGGCTCCGGTTGGTGATGCTAAAGTCAGCGCTAACCAAGCTCTTATCAGAGAACGTGAAAAGGTCATCATCGATCAACTGCGACGTGAACTTGATACTTCTCGTCTGACACAAATTAGTGAAGACACGCAAGCTCAAGTTCGTAACCGCATCAGAGAAATGGTGAATTCAGATCCTGCTCCATTGACAATGATGGAGAAGGGCAATTTGCTGCAAAATGTTTTGGATGAAGTCTTTGGTTTTGGTCCTCTCGGTCCACTACTTAGAGATCCGGGCGTAGGTGATATCTGCGTTAACGGCCCATTTTCGGTATACGTAGAACGTCACGGTAAGTTGGAAAAAACTCCAATTGTGTTTGAAAACGAGCGTCACCTGAGACAAACGATCGACAAGATCATTCAGCCTCTGGGTAGACGTCTCGATGACTCATCGCCAATGGTGGATGCACGTTTGCCTAACGGTTCTCGTGTTAATGCCACTATTCCTCCAGTATCCATCGACGGTCCGACACTGACGATTCGTTGTTTCGGCACCACAATCATGTCGCTTGGACAATTGGTGGAAAAAGGCGCCATGTCCGTACAGATGGCTGAAGTGTTGAAAGCTACCGTAAAAGGAAGAATCAACACAATCATCTCCGGCGGTACTGGCTCCGGTAAAACAACTCTCCTGAATGCTTTGTCTGCGCACATCGGTCACCGCGAACGCATCATTACGATTGAGGACGCGGCTGAATTGCGCTTACAACACGACCACTGGGTGCGCATGGAAACTCGCCCGCCCAACGTGGAAGGTAAAGGTCAAATAACACAGCGCATGCTTGTTATTAATGCTCTCCGTATGCGTCCTGACCGAATAATCCTCGGGGAGTGCCGTGGTGAAGAAGCGTTCGACATGTTGCAAGCCATGAACACCGGTCACGGTGGATCCATGACCACAATCCACGCAAACTCACCGCGCGATTGTACGAAACGTCTGGAAAACATGGTCATGATGGGCGGCGTTGATATGCCTGCTAAGGCGGTGCGCGAACTGGTATCAGGCGCGTTGCAAATGATCGTGCAGATTCGCCGTTTGGAAGATGGTACACGTCGAGTAACTGAAGTAGCCGAGATAACTGGTATGGAAGGTGATGTTATCGCTATCAACACACTGTTTCACCTGGAGCGTGAAGGTCGCGATGCTCGCGGATTCTTCAAGTGTAAACACGTTGGTTCCGGATTGCCGCCGAAGTTCCTCGAGCAGTTGGAACAAGAAGCTGTACCGTTCAAGCTCGAATGGTTGCGGTAATCTAAGCGTCAGCAAGGAAAGGACAGGCTAAATGACTACCTTTATAGGCGCGCTCGTTCTGCTTGTCGTACTCATGGCCGGGCTCATGGTGTATGCCTACACTCGTCGTGAGCACGAGGCTGAGCGATATCGCTTGTCGAAGCATCAGCGCAAATTGCTCGAGAATGAGCCATTGTCGACGCAAGACGGCGCCAATATATTCCTGGAGCAACAGCAAGACTACTTGGGCCAAATATTAGCCCTCGCCGGTCTTGAAGCTCGCTATCGGGAAATGCGCACACAATGGATAATGTGGGGTGTCGGTGGCGCCGTGGTATTAGGGGCTGGAGCCCTCACAGTTGGTCCTGAATTTGCTATTGTTGGCGCAATTTTCGGTGCGGCAGCCGGTGCTGTTGGCTTTGTCCAATTCCTCAAGCTAAAAGTCTCGCAGCGTCAGAAGAAGCTAACCGAGCAATTGCCGCCGGTGCTTGAAACTATGGTTAGCTCGCTAAAATCAGGCTCGCCGATTTTGGAAGTGTTCAAGACACTTTCCGAGACGGCGCCGGAGCCAATTCGTGGCGAGTTTAAACGTGCGTTGGTATCATTGCAATTAGGTAAGTCTTTCCGTGATGTTTTAACCGAGATGTGCGGCCGTATTCGTACGCCGGACTTCCGTCTTCTTACGCAGGCTATTTTTATCAGCCAGGACGTAGGGGGCAACTTGGCCGACGTTGTGGCAACCATTTCAGAAGCTATTCGTGAAAGATTCAAATTGCGCGACTACTTAAACAGTTTGACCGCTCAAGGAAAAATGACGGCGCTCTTTATTGGCAGTCTGCCCTTTGTGATAACCGGTTTGATTTATGCGATAAGCCCTGCCTATCTGACAGGCTTCTTCAATAATTTCTGGGCGAGAATTGTTATGGGTGGCATGATTTGTTGGGAGCTTATCGGCTTCTGGATACTCATGAAACTGACGACATTCGAGGTATAGGGATAGCATGACGACATTTGCTATAGCTATCTTCATTCCGATAATCGTCATTTTAACGGCGTATATAGTTTTGCGTCCTGTCATTACTCAATACACGCACGACTATTATTTGCGCACGAAGCCTCTCAAGGAGAAGACCGGTAGTTCGGCTCCAGAGGCTCCTAAGGACAGCCAAATCCTTCTTTTGTGTAAGACGCTTGGTGAAATTGTCTTGAGCATGTTGCCTGCGCTTGCCGATAAAAGTAGCATTCAAAACCTTATAGAGGCTAATTACAGAACTCCTGAACACCTGGCAATTTTTATTGGTTGCAAAACCCTCTGTGTAATTGTTGTGTCGGGTATTTTGCTCCTGATGGCTACAACCAATCCGGGACTAATTTTTGTGGCGCTTATTGCTGCACCAATGGCCTGGATTTTCCCGAACTTTACCCTTATCGGCCGAGTGAAAAAGCGTAAGGCGGAAATCCTGCGTGAACTGCCAACCGTCGTTGATCTTTTGATTGTTTGCGCTCAAGCCGGTCTTGGTTTGCTCATGTGTATTGAAAAGGTTGCTAAAGAGTCTGCAGATAGCTGTCCTGTATTAGCGTCTGAACTACAGCAGATGATGAATGATGTAAAAATTTTCGCCAAAGCAACGACCAACGCTTTGCAAGACATGGCCAACCGATGCGGTAGTGAAGAAATAAACGGTATAGTCAGCTCTCTAATCGCCGATGAAGCAAAGGGTTCTGATATCAGTTATCCATTAAGACAGCAAGCTGAAGCCCTGCGTGATCGCTTGAAGCGCAAGAAGGAAGAAGAAGCAGCTAAAGTACCTGTAAAAATGGTACCTGTAATTGTGGTCTTCGTTATGCCGCTTATTCTCTGTCCACTACTTGGCCCAGCCATCATCACAATCATGTCAGCAATGGGACCATTCATGGGTGGCGCCAAATAAGGCGTGCTTGTTGTGGCTAAGGCATTCAATCGCACCAAGAATACGATGCTGGCCGATAAGCTGCGCATTGCCGACAATTTTCTTTTGCGCTTAAAAGGACTTTTGTTTACGACAAGCCTGCCGCAAGGACATGGACTGTACATTATGCCATGCCAGGCAATCCACATGATGGGCATGGTCTATGCAATCGATTGTGTCTTCATCGACAAGGACAATGCTGTTGTTGGACTGGCGGAGTCTGTTGAGCCATTTGCTCTTTCGCCATTTTTTAAATCAGCCAAAGGTTGTATTGAACTGCCTGCTGGAACAATTACTTCTTCGAAGACGGAGATTGGTGATTTAGTGGAACTGGAGAACTAGGCTACGGCAGGCGTTGAATTGTTATTGCGTCGGATGCAACCAAGCCATCCTTGCTTTCCATTACCGCGCGGATTTGATAGAAGCCAGGCTTGTCGAAATTGGACTTCTCCAAAGCAAAGGAGTTCTCATGGGTGGACAACGGCAGGCTTTTGCCTACAACTGTGGATTGTTCCTGTGGGGGGAAGTTTTCGAAGAAGAAGTCTGCTTTGCCAATTTGAATTGTGATTTGATTTTGATTGAATTGTCTTGGCCGTGTGAGGACAAAATCTAATTTGTCTGCGGAATTGCAATTGTGCACGCCTGTATTGTCGGTTTGTCCAAGAAGCTTTAATTGTGGCGCGACAGTTGAAGCCGGCAGAAGGCGTACATTGGCAATGTTTTGGGCTTCGGGCAGAGTTAGATTTACATCGCCCACTTTTGTTTCCGTAAACCAGCGCCAATAGCGTGATAACGGAATGTAGAAAGTCTGTTGTCCGGAGACGGTTGTGATTGATGCTTCGCCTTTAAGCGGGGAATTGGTGTTCCAGGTTGCTTTGATTTCTTGTGGATTATTTGTCTGGATATCAAATGCGAGGAAATCATAAGCTAGCGGATTGATGTTCAAATCCGAGAAATTGTAATTGCTTTGAGCTGTCTGCGATGTAGGCAGCGGCAAGGGTTTTGCAGAGGACGACGCATTCAGTTGCAATTGCTTGAAGTGCTTGTTGGTTCTGTCCCAGACAAGAGGCTTGGCCGTGGACAGAGTATCTTTGAACCGTGATGTGTTTATGAATTCTGCCGGTCCGAAAAGAATAGGTTCAAATGTGTTGAATCGATTGCCGATATTGCTTGTTGTGAAAGGTGGCTTGAGCATGAGGCGGAATGTCTCGCCGTTCAAGATAATGTGCGCGGCGCTATTGCGCTTGGGCAATGCCAGGACGATGAATTGATCGTTGGTTGATTGTGCAAGTGTTTTGCTTTCGTTGAATACGGCTTTAGCTTCTTTGCCCGCATGCACCCATGTCATATTGGTGGCGTATGCAATTTTGCCGAAGGCAAACACTAACAAAGCAAGACTAATTGATGAAAGGGCAATCGGCCATTTTCTTGTGCTGCCCGATGCTGACGCTGAAGGCAAAAAGAGCAATAGCGGGAAAGCGAAGCTTAAGGGAAGAGTCAAGAAATAATAGAATCGGCTGCCTTCCAGGTCATAACCTAAGCCCCAGAGTTGATAAATAGGCGCGGCGCATGTGGCAGTCCAGAGAAGCAAGAAAGCCAACCACTTGAATGACAATTCACGATTGAACAAACGAGTTACGGCAATTGCACCGGCAATTAAATAGACTGCAAACAAAATAGGCCCGTAAATGCTGTGGTCTTGAAAGAGCGTGTAATTTAGCGGATAGGCAATTCGATGAAGTGTATCTGGATCAAGCCAGCGTTTAATAAGTCCGGCAAATTGTGATGCACCGATTGAGCCGGTGTAGCCGCCTGTAAGAGTTCCCAGGAAAGCGTAACGCAGAGGGAAATAGATAAGAGTTGAAAGCCATAAAGGTGATGCTTTCAAAATGGACTGCTTTAATTTGGCCACTGGCTTTAGTTGACTGTCTGCAAGAAGGAAACTTGCAGCTGTTACCATAACAGGCAAGCCAATGGCCATTTCTTTGGTCCATAGTGCAAGCCAGAAGGATACGGTAGCTACTGCTGTCGTTAGTTTCCGCCGCTTGCCATTGTTTAAAAGTAAGTAGAAGCTCAGAAGATAGTAGAAGCAGCAGGCTATATCTACGCGCCCAACTACCCAGGTGACACTTTCACAGTGCAGAGGGCTGACAGTGAAGAGTGCTGCCGTGAAAAAGCTAATAGCCTGACTGCGCCAGATCGCAAAAGACCGCGTGAGCTTTCGCAAGAGAGCGTAGAGAAGAATTGAGTTGCCGGCGTAATAGAGGATGTTAGTTAGGTAATAACCAAATGCATTGGCTTTCCAGATGGCATAGTCAAAGACAAGCGTGGCTAAAAGCCACGGACGCCAGACGGCCATGGATGGTATCTGCATATAGTTGCCCGTAAAGTTTGACCAAAATAAATTAGGCTCGCCGTTGAATATTTTGTGCACATAGCTCACTTCGCCAAAATCGTCAGCGATGAAAAAGCTTTCGAGTGTGCGTCCGAAAGTAAGTGCTACAAGGGTAAGCAAGGCGACAAGGCAGAACACATCAATAAGTTTGCTCTGCGGTTTGTCAGAGATAGGCATTGTCTTTGGTTTAAGAAGTTCTTGCGTCGTCATTTTTGGCCCTGCCCAAGGTAAAGCTGATAGTTGCCGGTAAATGGTACTGCCGGTAAATGCATGACTTCAACTTTTAGATTGCGTACTTCGGCAGGCGGCAATTCCTGCTTGTGGTTGTTCCTGTGATTGTAGAGTTCACTTACTGGCAAAAACTGTGCTCTCAGACTGAGCGCCGTGCCGGGTAATGTTGAAGGCTTAAGAGGAAATGCACAATCGAAGTTGCGCCAAGTTGTGTCAGTGGCAATGTACTTTTGGCACCAAGGTGATTGGTATTCGGTTTGCTTCTTGTTGTCCTGGCAGGTTATTGAAAGCTTGGTGCCGGCTAAGGCATTTTTGCCACGTGCTTGACCAGTCAGGCGAATAAGCCAGGTCTCTTCATTGTCGTATTCAGGCAAATTCAAAGCACACTCTGTGTTCTTGCTTGCAGCTGAAACGAGCGTGACCGGCTTATCCGTCGGGTTTTCCGTATCATCTGCCAGTATAAAAATATTCGGCAGTTTATTTACAGTCATAGGCTTGTCCAGTTTAATTCTCTGGTCATAGCGAGTGTCTGTCAGTCCATGTGTATTTTCTACACCGTAGAAGGACTTTTCCCAGGAGTAGCGCGTCAAGCTTGGAATAATCACGTTCTTGTCGCTGGAGCTTGTCCCGAAAATGGTAAAGGGTTTGTCTTTTACCGTGACTGTAATTTGCGTGGTTGAGCTTAATGCGTCTTTTGCAAGAGGCAAAAGATACCATTGACGCAAGTTGGCATTTGATGTGGCGGCATCCTGCGTCAGACAATTAAAAATATATTCCTGCTCAAAGGCAACTGTGTCTTTGCCCGTGGGAACCACATGGCTTAGATCATTGGCAAAAGAAAGGCTCGGAATGAAAGGTCCTGAGAGCTGTTGTCCGTTGACGCTCACAACGACATCATTGGCGAGTGCTGTCTGATTTTCAGCATCGATCAATAGATAAGAATTCTTCTGTCGTGCATGCAACAACTGTTGATCATTTAGCGTAACAGTGTGTGTGATTGATTCGTTACTTACTGTCCGCTGCCACTCATTGGCGCGACCGTGTGCTCTAACAGGCAAGGTAAACGGTACAAAGGCTAGCG
>JAKFVJ010000010.1 GCA_021732245.1 Candidatus Obscuribacterales bacterium
GTCTTGCGAAAAGCCTGATTGTCCGCGTAATTGATCCATATGCATGCGAATCTGTGACGCCATGGTGGCATCTGTTTCCAGCATCAACGAATTTTCAAATTCCGTCAGAGCTTCATTTATTTTGCCGGCCTTCTCTAGCAAAATGGGCAGAGCATAAAGGACATTCTTATCAGTGGGGTTCAAGTCCCTTGCCTTTTTGAAATGCTCCATTGCTTTATCGTTATCGCCCAGTTGCAAGTGCGCATTGCCCATGGATGCATGGGCAAGTGCAAACTTAGGCTCGTCTTTGACGGCCAATTCATACTCTTCCAGAGCTTCTTTCCATTTGCCGTCAGCAGCCAGCATGTCGCCTTTTGCGTTATGCGCTTCCGGATTTTTTGCCTTCATCTTGATGGATTGATCAATGTGCTGAATTGCTTCTGCCTTATTGCCCTTCTTGAACTTAACAACGCCGAGAAGAAGGTGCGCATCAGCAGATCCTTTAGGAGATTTTTCCACGGCATGCGTCAGATGCTCTTCGGCTTTTTCGAGATTGCCTTTTTGCAAGTGAGCAGTGCCCAATGCGCTATGAACTTGTCCGGGATCAGAGCCGCTTTCAGCAGCTTTAGTCAATGCCTCGATAGAGCCGTCTAAATCATTTTGCGCTCTGAGCAAATTCCCCAATATCAAATGCACGTCTTTCGTATTCGGCTTCAGTCGAATAACTTCGTGACACTCGTCAATTGCTTTGGCAAAGTCTTGCTTTTGAATATACAAGCTAAGCAGACCCATATGGCATTGCACCAAATCCGGTTCCATTGCTAAAGCTTGTTTATAAGCACGAATGGCACCATCAATATTGCCATTGAAAAACATCAATTCGGCAAGGTCCATTTTGGACTGTGCACTGCCTTTTGCCTGAACAGGCACGGCAACACTTAATGAGCCACCAACAAGTAGGCTCACAGCCAATAGATTGATTACTAAACCTGAGGACGCCTTGCGTGCGACGCGCATGCCTCTAATTCCCTGGGATGCCACAACAACGTTCCTTAACCACCGAACCACATAGTTTTACCTTAACACAGAACCAAAATCTTGCGTAGAAAATCACCTTGAAAGCCTGCCCGAAAGCGGATCTTGCCGCTTGACTGCCTGGCTCAAACTTGTCATCCACAAAATCCCCACAAATGCGTCACACATGTTTAAAGCTACCTTATATACCCAGCATTTAGGTAGCAAATATTTGATAATTGGCTTGGATACACAGCTGAGCAAGAGCTGCCAAAAGCAGGTCGGCAAGCAATTCCTGTACTTCACAGTTAAACCTACTGGAGGTTCCTCATGGCCGTAGTCCAAGAAAAAGAATTAGCCTGCAAGGCATTTCTCTCAGGCTCACCCAAGAAGCTGCTTATTGGCGGCAAATGGGTCGATGCCGAATCCGGAAAAACATTTGAAACACTAAACCCAGCTACAGGCGAAGTATTAGCCAAAGTTGCCGAAGGCAGCAAAGCTGATATCGACAAGGCAGTTAAAGCCGCTCGCGATGCTTTTGAAAACGGTCCATGGCGCAAGATGAGCTCTTACGAGCGCGGTCGTTTGCTCTACAAATTAGCAGATGCAATTGAAGCTCACGCTGATGAGTTCGCACAATTAGAAACTCTCGATAACGGTAAGCCGATTCGCGAATCGCGTTATGTTGATGTGCCGCAAGCAATCGAAACATTCCGCTACTACGCCGGCTGGGCAACCAAAATCGAAGGTGAAACAGTCAACGTAAATCCAGACTTCTTCAACTACACCTTGCGTGAACCAGTTGGCGTTGTTGGACAAATTATTCCTTGGAACTTCCCGCTCTTGATGGCAGCCTGGAAATTGGCTCCAGCTCTAGCATGCGGCAACACACTTATCCTCAAGCCAGCAGAACAGACACCATTGTCCGCTCTCCGCTTGGGCGAACTAGCTTGTGAAGTTGGATTCCCTGAAGGTGTCATCAACATCGTCACCGGATTCGGCGAAAATTCCGCAGGCGAAGCACTCTCCAGACACATGGATGTCGACAAGATTGCTTTCACCGGCGAAGACAAGACAGGCAAAAAGATTTTGGAAGCGTCCACAGGCAACTTGAAGCGTGTATCGCTCGAGTTGGGTGGCAAGGCACCAAACATCGTATTTGCTGATGCCGACATCGACGCTGCTGTTAAAGGCGCCATCACAGGAATCTTTTTCAACCAAGGTCAAGTCTGCTGCGCAGGCTCCAGACTCTTCTTGGAAAAATCAATCCAAGACGAGTTCTTGACCAAGCTGAAAGAAAAAGCTGAAGGTTTGCGTCAAGGCAACGGTATGGACGAGAAGACCCAGATAGGTCCTCAAGTTTCCAAAGAACAACAAGAACGCATCATGAGCTACATTGAAGCCGGACAAAAAGAAGGCGCCAAGTTGGTTTGTGGTGGCGAGCGTCCAGGCGGCGACTTGGCCAAAGGCTATTTCGTTAAGCCGACTGTATTCTCAGGCGTCAACAACAACATGAAGATTGCCCAAGAAGAAATCTTTGGACCAGTGTTGTCCGTGCTCAACTTCGGAAGTGTTGAAGAAGTTGCTGAACAAGCCAACAAAGTTGCTTTCGGATTGTCCGGTGCAGTCTGGACCAAGGACATCAAAAAGGCTCATAAATTAGCCTCGCAGATAAAAGCTGGAACCGTCTGGGTTAACTGCTACAACGTATTTAACGCAGCAATTCCGTTTGGTGGCTACAAGCAGAGCGGCTATGGTCGTGAACTCGGCAAGCACGCAATTGAACTGTACACACAGATCAAGAGCGTCTGGGTTGACATGTCCTAGTCCTCCGTAGGGGCGCATTGCATGCGCCCTTTGTCCTTTATTGCAAAAGAGCCGGTGTAACAACCGGCTCTTTTTTTGTTAAGAACCTGATGCAGCCAATTAACTCCACGATTCATGACAACTGCGTCGAGCTGTTAGGTTGCTAAACTATTAGCTATCTAATTTTGAGGTGATTTGCATGCAATTGTTTTCGAAAGTAGGCATTACGGTACTTTCTGCTCTAGCAGTAACCATAGGCATTACCCAATTTGCATCCAACTCGTCGCATGCTCTTGATCGCCCACGCATCGCTCCGCCATCGCAATGGCGCGACCTGCAACAACCAAATTATCTATATCCCGGCGACGGCGCCATCTATTACACATTCACAACAAAAAACGGCAGCAAAGCACATCTTCTTGTAGTCAATTACAAGACAGGCAAATGGCAATTGCGTCCTTTCGTGAATGACAGTACAGCAACTGTTGGAGAAACCGCAGAGAAATTCGGAGCAGCCGCTGCAGTAAATGGTGGCTATTTCAACCTCTCTGATGGTGTCAGCACAAGTTACGTTGTCATAGACGGCAAAGAAGCGACCAATCCAAAAACCAACGAAGCACTTATTAAAAATCCGAAATTGGCAAATTTCTTAGAGACCATTTTCAATCGCAGCGAAATTCGTTTTCTAGAAGACAAAAAGCACCAGCCTTACATCGATATTGCATTGCGCAATTCACCAATTCCCGAAGGAACGAAACTAATCAGTTCGCTGCAAGCAGGACCGCAACTCTTGCCAAAACTAACTGAAAAGGAAGAAGCATTTGTACGCACTGAATCAGACGGCAAAGAAGCTGATTCAATTTCCTGCTTGAGACCTGCTGCAAGGACAGCCATTGGTATCACTGATGATGGGAATGCTCTCTTACTTTGCATTGCCGGTCCCGGACAAGAGGAAGGTTCGCCAGGGTTGACGCTAAAAGCGCTGGCCGACCTTATGGCAAGTTTGGGTTGCACCAAGGCGATTAACTTAGACGGAGGCACCTCCACCAGCATGTACGTGCGCCTGAGACCGGAAGCAGCCGATCAGCCAACCATGCCACCAAGAGGCAAAACTGTACTCACCAAGCTACCTGAGACCAAGGTGAAATCAGCCATTCTGGTAATGCCTGGTAAGTAGAAAAACTTCTACGGCATCATCAACTTAGGTTTGTCATTTAAACTATCGTTTTTATTTGCAGGCATAGGCAAATATTTGGCGACTGTGTCTTTGGTATAGGGTAGTACTAGCTGATCAGCTACTTGATATTTGTGTGTGACCAATTGTTGAACAATTACTCGTGGATGCACCTGGTCGCTTTCAATGACGACAGCAACCTTAAGCGGGCGACTCTTGGAATTGACGTTAACCGCACGAACACCTTTTACCGCACGCAACAATCTGTCTATCTCAATAATGCAGGCAGCACAAGTTGCTCCATGCACGGAAAAGCTCAGGACAGAATACTTATTGGAATATTTATCAGTTGGTTTGGCAGCTAATACCATTAAATTGGCGGCCGTAAACCAAACCGCCACGAGTAAAATAATGGATGAGGAACTTTTCCGGTAATAATTTGCTTGCATCATCATCAGTATAAGACAATTTCAGTACTGGCATTCTTGGCAATTAACATTTGTCAGGCAACTAATGTCGCATTTGCCGCCAACAAAAACCTTCACCAACAAGCTATGCAAGCGATGTCGGCAGGTCAGTTGGATCTTGCTGAACAACTAGAAAGGAATGCCCTCAAGGAAAATCCCAACGATGCTATTGCCCTAGAAGGACTAGCCATAATCTATTCCCAACAAGAAAAGTATGATGAGGCTATTACGGCAGCTAAACAAGCACTTCAACTAAATCCAAATAGCTTTTCTAACAATTTCAATCTAGCGGAGCTTAACCTGTCCCTGGACAAACCAGCTACGGCACTACGGTATTACAATAAAGCCTTACAGATAAATCCATCATCAGTACCAGCTCTAATTGGCAAAGCCAATTCCTTGACCCAACTCGGCAACCCCTTAGAGGCTTTAGATTTTCTCGAGAAGATAAACGCTGGCAACAATCCCCAGCTGCAATTGCAGCTAGCCAAAATATATTTCAGCCTTGGCGACATGGATCAAGCAGAAGCAACTGCACAAAGTATTCTTCGCGAGAAATCCAATGACTATCAAGCGAAACTTCTTATTGCTCAAATCAGTTTTGAAAGAAGGAATTTACCTGCTGCCATTCTACTTGCCGATGAACTAATTAAAAGCGATCCAACCAAGTCCGGAGCATACGTCCTACTGTCTGAATGTTTCGTATCGACCCATTCCGGACTCTATAATGCAATTGATTTAGTTAAGTCAGCCAAGCAATCGGCTACTCAAAAATCCTATGTTTTGTCGAAACTAGCTCAAGCATTTGATCGTCAGGCAATCACCACCAGAAGATCTGATCCGGATTATCTAGAGAAAAAATACGCCTGGCACACACTAGCGGAAGAGTGCTGGCGACAAGCTGTCTTGGTTAGTCCCAATGATGCTGAGCTTCGCTACAAATATGCCCTAGATCTAAGGAAGAGCCGTAAATTCGTTGAAGCTTATTATCAAATAAACAAAAGTCTTGAACTGAATCCGAATAACAAACATGCACTTTTAATCAAGAGTAAATTGAAACAGTCCAAATATGATCTATTCGGCTGGCTACGGTTTTACCTAGATGGCAGTGACAAATGAAACATCGCGCCAACCTAATTCTGTCCCTTATCCTCGGCCTTCTGGCATTGTTCGCAATTAGCAACTTTTACATCTATGCCCCTGATGTGGGACAACCAGGTGGACCGATAGACGGACTGTCGGTAGTTCAACTCAAAAAATTCTATGAAGCCAGAGACGTCTTCAAAAAGGTATTTACAGTCAAGGAAGGGCTCGGTCCTCTCTACAACCGCGAAAGCTGCTATTCATGTCACGGTTATCCAGGAATTGTAGGCAATCAAGGCTTACAACCCGCAAAAGCCGAACCAATCAAATCCGTAACCGACACATTCGCCAAGAGTTTTCCGCCCGGCTGTAAAATATCTGTGCCCAAAGACCGCGCTATCTCTGCAAGCTTGGCACCGGCTCTCTGGGGCGCCGGACTTATTGATGCCATACCGGACGACACCATAGAGGATATCGAACTCAATCAAACTGACGAAAACTTATCAACAACCGGAACAAGTGTCAGCCATAGAAGTCACGTCAGTCATCAAGACAGAATTGGTAAATTTGGCTACAAGAACCAATACACGAGCCTGCTGGATGCTGTCGTTCAACAAATGAGCACAGAACTCGGACTCACCAGTAGATACCAACGATCGGTCATTCCGGATTGTTTACGCGCATTTTTGCCGGAAGAACCAAATGACAATGGCAGCATATTGGCAAAACTAAATTACTTCCTTGCTCTAACAGCACCTCCTAAAAGAGGCAAAATAGACGAAGCGTGTAATCGCGGTCGTGTTACTTTTGAAAAGTTGGGCTGCGCTCAATGCCATATTCCAACTCTGCAAACCGGTCCTCAATACATCGTCCTGGATCCGGATAGTCAGTTTCCAACAAAGAGATATTTACGTATCACCGCCTTGGAAAATCGTGAAGTTAATGCCTATTCCGATCTTCTACTGCACGACATTTCAGATGGGGTCTCAGGTGGACGCTTGCGCACGGCTCCTCTTTGGGGATTACGCTTTCGCAAATACTATCTTCATGACGGACGCACTAACAATTTAGAGGAAGCCATTTCAGCTCATGCCGGACAAGCACAGAGCGTCAAAGAAAAATTCTCGTCCTTGGGTACGCAGCAAAAGGCTGACTTATTAGCCTTTCTTAGATCTTTGTAGATCTTAGTGTGGGCGACCGCCTCTACGTATTGGTTTTCGAATAAGCGGTGGGCAGAGACTTGTCTCGGTTTCCATATCAGCAAGTATCTCAGGCGGAATGCGGTCTTCCGGATCCAATTCCGTATTGAGCACTTCCCACTTGGTGAATCCTTTTTTGACACCCAAATGCTTTTTGTTTGGATTTAATTTGCAACAACCAACCGCAAACGGGGGCTGCAGCTGCCATTCACCGGCCAGTTGTGGACACGACTGTCTATCTGAGCTGCCTTCTCCCAACTGATAATTGGGATCATGGCACCAATCACCGGTACCTTGCTTCTCATAGCTCTTGCCCTCGGTCAGATCAGCAAACTGATCGCGAGCCAATACTGATCTATAAGTAAGCTTAGTTGGATCATCACCCTGAACTAATGCGGCATTGGCAAAATAGAGCATTTGTCCGGGCTGAAGTTTGACCTGACTGAACGGATACTTGCCCAATCCAGATTGGTAATTGACTACTACCTGACCCTTATTGTCGCAGGTGAGCAAGAAAATTTTCTCTTGCGCAATCGGCAATTCTTCTTGACCTTGGGCATACGCCGGTTGCATGAAAAATGCCTGAGCAGTTGTCGTACGATACTTCTTCGGCACTTTCAGCCCCAATTTCTCCATCGCGTGATAAACATCTGCCTTCAACTGCTTGATGTCCTTGTAATATGTGTCGGCATCCCTTTCTGTGTAGCGCTGCAAGAATTTACGGCCAAGGTTTCTAGAATCCCAAGCGCGAAACTGTTCCGGCTTGCCATTCCCTTTCTTGTCTCTAACAGTCATGATCTTATTACCGCAACCAAGCAACTTCGCCCGATACTTACCAGGCGGAATCTTAGAATCCGGCTCTAATACATCGTCAGTCAAGTCTTCACTGCCCGGGAAAGACGATAATTGAACATTTTTTACTTCGTCTCTAAATCGTTCGATTCCAGCATCATCATAGGCCTCAATGTCGTAAAAATGTGGTCCCGTGTAGCCTGGCTTACTGCGTATACAGCTTGTCGAATCATCGGGCATGATGTTAACCAGCCTTGGTCCTCTTCCAAGTATTTTGACCACAAACATGTATCCATTTGTGGAATCATCAGTCGCAGTAACGTTATCGAGTTGTCTGATACCTTTTGCAGACCACTTTCTTAGTTGTCTGACCAGTTTATAAGTCTTCTGCGATGTTTGTGTGCCGTTCTTTTTCACCTGCTTAGCACGGAAGAAAATAGCCTTTTGGCGAGTAGCTTCGTCATCTACTTTGGTTATGGTTGTAGAGATTGGTCGGACAATCTTACGTAAATCCGGAAGTGTCCAATCTGGGCTGGAGGCATTATCCGCAAAACTCTGTTCAAGTTCTGCAATGTGCGTAGCATTAGGAACCGGTTTACTTTCTTCCTTTTGAATATCCTGAGCGTCCTGAAGCGCTCTATGCAAAACCTTCATAGCGCGTTTTGCTTCAACCATGGAACGCAAACCAGCGTACGCACTTACGTTGCCTGCTCTATTGGTAGCAAT
>JAKFVJ010000110.1 GCA_021732245.1 Candidatus Obscuribacterales bacterium
CACGCCGACGCCGACTCCAACGCCGACGCCGACACCCACGCCGACGCCGACTCCAACGCCTCTGCACGGTGAAGTGAAGTTGGATGAATACGTTCACATGCTGCCACCAACGGATTACATTCATCCAAATACGCTGGAGCAGCTCAGAGCGAAAGGTGAAACATGCCAATGGTGCGACAGAGGTTGCCCAGAGGATCCATGTGGTTGTCGACCTAAACCGTCAGATGACTTCGTTGAGGCTCGTGCCGATGTCGATGTTTCGTTTGGACAGCGCAGACTGATAGAAGCGTCTACTAACATGACAGTAAATGCTTCCGGAGTTCAAGTAAAACTGAACAAAGGAAACATTGTCTTTGTGAGTAGTTCCGAACGCACTTTGCGTATAAAGAGTCTGTGGGGAACGTCTACCGTCTTCTACAATTTCAGGAAGTATACGGTTCAAGACGGTGTCGAACTGACTATCGGTATTGACGATTGCGATAACGTCGCAAGACGTCGGGTGAAAAGGACCAACGACCCAATGGTAACGTTTGCTGAATTCTCGATCAATTCGCTTTGGTGCGAAAGTCAATTGTTCAAACGGTTGGCTGAATCCGCACGTGGTACAGACGAGAAGAAAGTAATCGAAAAGATCCTAAAGAATGCAGCTATCATCTTTAACGTGTTATGTTCGCATGGACCATACACAATAAGGAAACGCTAGAACCAACTGCATTTCGGTAGCCGGCGGTTCGTAATACTGACGTACGTAGCAGCGGTAAAGGTTAATACAACTTGCAAAAGTTGTGCACCCTAGCCGCTGCTGCGTTTTCAGTGTTGGTATTGGTTTGGATAACTCTACTCATTACTACTATTAAAAACAAGGAAGCCGAACATGAACAATGCAACACAGCAAAATATGAACCGCGTAAATCCGAAATGGGATCCTGCTTTAGACAAATGGTTAAAGGAAAATCTGGAAGCTAAATGCGATCCCAATGAGCTGACTGACATTTTGTTGAAAAAGGGCTATGCTCGCGAAACGATACAAGTACATATGGCCACAGCGTGTGGTTGGCAGCAATGGTCCGCACTTAACCTACTATTGCAAAAAGATGCCGCCGACCTAATAAGCATAATGGTACGTTCGGGCGTAAAGGATACTGATGCGCAACAGGTCGTTCAGCAGCAACAAAAAATTCTTGAAGATAATGCCTCGCATCCTTTTATTCAGGCAGCTCTTTCCTTGGGACGTAAAATTAATAAGCAAGAATGGGTGCTAAAGACAGTCAGCGAAATGAATGATTTGTCTGAAAGTGCTACAGAGGTTCCACGTCGATCCAATCTTTCATCGGACGAATTCCGCGAGCAATACTATGCGGCCAATCGTCCGGTAGTAATAACTGATGGTCTGAAAAACTGGAAAGCCATGGAGCTTTGGACACCCGATTTTCTCAAGGAACGTTTTGGGAATCTCAATGTAGCGATACAGACAAACCGCCAGAGCGATAAGCACTATCAGAGAAACGATAATAACCTTCGCACGAATATTTCGCTTGCCGAATATGTTGATATGGTTAAGTCTGCAGGAAAGACCAATGATTATTACCTGACGGCAAATGATTCGGCGAAGTCTAATCGGCCGCTTCTTGAAGCGTTGCAACCGGACATGCAACCAACGCTTCCTTACCTTGACGGCAACGCGCCAAACAGTACTGGTTTTCTCTGGTTTGGTCCTGCCGGTACGGTTACGCCATTGCACCATGACTTGACCAACAACTTCATGGTCCAGGTGCTCGGCAATAAGCGCGTTAGACTCATTAACGCAATCCAGCAGCCACGGCTTGCCAACAACTTGCACTGTTACAGCGATATCGACCTCGATAACATTGACTATGAGCGCTTTCCGGAACTCAAGCACGTCAAAATAATCGATGTCACACTCGAAGCAGGAGAAGCCCTCTTCATTCCGGTCGGCTGGTGGCACCATGTTACCGGACTTGAAGTGAGCATTACGCTCACATTCACAAACTTCAGATACCCCAACGAATTCACGCAAAACTACAATACGTTCAATGAGATCTGAAGATTTGCGAGAGTGGTGGCACTCAAAGTGTTACTTTGCTAAATCGCCTGCCTAAACATTCGGCAAGAAGGGGTCCGACGGGTTTTTACCCACGGACTCCTTCTTTTTCCGATTTTTTTATTGGTAGTAACTATAAGAGGTAGTAAGTGTCCGATAACCTCGTATTATTGGTTAACTAGAGGGAAAATTGTGAAGTTCAGCTCTCATAGACGGTATATAGCTAGAGTGGCGAAGTATACTGAGGGAGTACACCGTGGGAGGGGACATTGTGAGCTTTACTAGAGCATTATTCGGTCTAAGTGCCGTGGCAGCCGTGGTGGTTTCTTCGTTCAATGCGCCGGTTTCAGCGCAGCAAAAGAAAGAGTCCGGCGACAAGCAGCCGAAATACCAGAAGATAGTGCCGAAAGTCGTCAAATTTTCGCAACTTGCCGAGACAAAGTCCTTCAGAGAACTAACCGAAGCTCCAAGAGATTTTCCAATTCCTGTTTACCAAGGCCGTTTTGCCGGCGGTTCGGAAAAGACGTCTGACCTAGGCAAGACATCCAGTCTACAGATTGTTGCTCCTGATAATGTGGAACGTGTCATCGAATGGTACCGCAGCTCCCTGAAATCGGCCGGTTGGCGCTTGCAAGAGTCGATTCCTAGCGGAGCCGGAGCGGCTAATATCACAGGTTATAAGACAGGTATGCTTTGCAGAGTCGGACTGCGCGGTACTGCGTCGCAGACAGACATCACCCTAAGTGTTACCAAAAAATTGTAGGTTAAACAGCCTAGCCTTTTGAGGAGTTCGGTATAGGCCGAATACCTTGGCACGGTTATTGAAATAAGCAATAATGGGTTTAGATCGTTTAGGGGAGTTCGAAAATGAGCGGTTGCAGGCGGCAGAAAAGCACAATTAGATCAAGAGGTGCAGCAACCGTCGAATTTTCAGTTGCGATTGGTATTGTATTTCTACTCCTTCTATTTCCAGGTTTAGACCTTTTGTTTATGGGCTTTACCTATAGCACTGGATACTTGCTGCAAAGTGCACAATTGCGTCAAGCAGCAATGGTAAAGAAGAGCGCAGTTGATGCAGAAATGACTGCCATCACCACTGCTTGGATGAATACGGGACCAGGGCAATTCGTTAACAAGGGACAAAGTCCGCCGACAACTAAAGTTGAGTACAAGTCACGACTTAATGGCGATTACACAGTTCGTGTCACCACAACCGTCAAATCTAATTCAGTAATGACGATTCCTGGTCTTTCAAATGTTCCTGGTTTGGGAGCTCCGATTGAATACACCTTTACCGGCGAACGCTTGATGGAAAATCCGCTTTATGCAACACAATGACAGGTGCTTTGTGAATAATCGATCTAGAAGAAAACATGGACAAGGAATTACCGAACTCGCATTTGGTTTTCTAATTCTTGTGCCGATACTTTTGCTGTTTTATGATCTTGCTGTGTTTGCGATTTCCAAACAAGCTCTCGACAGTTATGTCAAAGACGTTGCGCGTTCTGCGGCGAATCAAGCAACCGCTAATGCTGCAAACAGTTCCGTGGACGAACTGGTTAGAGACTTCAAGCCGACACCATTTCTAATATCGCTAACAAAGAAAAAGCTTGATTGGAACACGACTGATCCTAAAGGCGAAAGTGTTACGGTCGTTTTGGATTTAAAGGGAAGATTCCCGGTGCCGATTCCTGGTTTGCCACAAGACTATACGCTTAGCCAGCATCAGACTGAACCTATCGTAGGAATTCCGATGAAATGAATGCATGGCAACGCATTCGCAAACCCGTTCTGACTGTTTTTATACTTGCTCATATCATCGGATTAACTGCTTATTGTCTGCCGCCATCTTTTGCTAGAGATGGACTTTTATCGCCATTGCTACCATACATAAGATTTTGTGGTCTTGATCAGTCTTGGACGGTATTTGCCCCGAATCCCCCAAAATGCAGCACGTACCTATCGGCTGATGTTGAGTTTGCTGATGGTACGAGCAAAGAATGGGAATTCCCTCGAGTGGAAAAACGTACTTGGCTCGATAAAATGCCGGCAGAGCGCTATCGTAAGTGGGCTAACGATAACATTGGCGATGCAGAACAAGCAGTGGCTTGGCCGGATGCGATTCGCTATATTGCCGGATTGCAAAACAAACGAGAAAATCCGCCGGTATTCATAACGTTGCTGAAGCATGAAATTGAAACACCGGCACCAGGCAGTGTTCAGAAGCCGGAAGAGCGTACTTCAGTTATCTATACTGCAAAAGTCAATCCAAGGGATCTTGAATGACCGCTAGTCGAATCACATCAGCTTGGAATAGATTTTGGTTTGCCGAACAATCGCCAACGCCTATGGCTGTTTATCGTATTTTCTATGGTGTGGTATTGCTTTGTACGCTTGCTCTTTTGTGGCCGTATATAGACGAGTTCTATGGACCAAATGGGGTTTTGAGTATTGAGACTGCTCGGCTGTACGTGCAGAGTCCTTGTCTTGATTGTGTGACCGGATTCCTGGAATTCGAACGTAATACTAGAGTGTGTTTTACAGCCGCTCTTATATCCGGTGTTCTGCTCACCCTTGGAGTTTGTACAAGATTTAGTGCGTTATTGGTTTTGATTAGTTTGCTTGCAATTCATCATCGCAACGCGCTAATTTTAAATAGTGGAGATACTTTACTCCGTCTAGGAGCTTACTATCTTGTATTCTCTAATGCTGGAGATGCGCTCTCGTTAGATCGTTGGTGGGCGAAAAGAAACGGGCAACTTGAAGTACCGATGAAGAGTCAGTGGTTGCAAAAGTTGTTGCAGTATCAGGTGGCGTTAGTGTATTTCATTGCATTTACCAGTAAGCTGGCAGGCGATACATGGCTCGATGGGACGGCGGTGTATTACGCTCTGCATGTAGACGAGTTTACTCGCATGCCGGTTCCCTTCATTACTGACAATTTGCTTTTATCGAAGCTATTAACCTGGGGAGCGCTTGCAACGGAAGCCTCAATGTTTACCTTGGTCTGGTTCCGAAAATTTCGCTATTTTGTCTTGGCGGCAGCAGTTCTCTTGCACATCGGTATCGATGTAACCATGAATATCCCAATTTTTGAGTGGCTCATGATCACTTCCTTGGTCGTCTTTATTTATCCGGAAGACCTGGATCGCTTCTTAAAAAAGAAGGCTCTCAACTGAGAGCCTTCTTTCAATTGTGGCGGTTAGCGCCATAATTTGCGGGTCGGGCTGTTAGCAAGGACCTCCGTGGCTGCAGTTCGGGCGGCATCTGCCGCCGTTGTTGTTGTTATTATTGTTGTTATTCGAAGGCGGCGCTGCGTTGTGCGGTTGAGCGCTGATGCTTTTGTGACGCTTGGTTGCTCTTTCCTGAGCAAGACGAATCTTGCTTGTGTCAGGAGCAAATGCGCCTGCTCCACTTACTGGGAAGCATTCACACGGACAATCAATCGGTCTTGCTCCGTGATAAATGCCGGCCTTCAGTGTTGTGGCACAGGGGTCGGGTATGTTAGCTTGCGAGCCCTTTCCATTCCATCCTGCTGAAGCATCTGGTTGGTTGAAGAATTCGCGTAGGCTTAACTCACCAAGTACGCCCTTGAAACCAGTCGATGGTGTCAGAACATACATTGCCCACCAGCGAACGTCAGTAGCGTTTTGCTCGTTGGTTTGCTGGTTGACGAATGGAGTTGTGTAACCCCAGTCTCCAGCAATGTTGTAAATGCCTTCTCTGTTGGGATAACGCGGTCCAAGATAAGCAACCGTGTTGGTGTCCTTATCGAAAGGATTATCCGAACGCGGCGTATCTTTGTCGAGCGATTCACCAATTGCTGTGCCGTCTGGTTTTAGCGCTTGGTAGTCTCTAACTTCAGGTGCATTATCCAGTTTGCAAATGAGAGCCGGTTTGGTCGGGTCGTTTGGTTTTGTTCCGGCCATGAAATAAACGCTTCTTCCCATTGGGAGTTGCGGATTATTGTTTGGCAACTGAACGAGGTCTTTGGCGATCTCCTCCACTGTATAGGATTCCAAGCCTTGACCCATCTGGTGTACGCGTGTCAGCAGTCTGGATAGGATGGCATCCGTGTACAGTTTGTGTTCTTCGTTACGCTGACCTGCTCCAGCCATTGAAGCAACGGACCATGGTCCTCCGCTAACTACACCTGGAACACCGTTCGGGAATAGAAAATCAGTAACTGTTCCTTCGTTGGCGAAGGATGAAGGATTACCAATCGTCAGTTTGACTCCACGAGGTCCTCTCACCATCATCATTCCTGAGAACAATTGTGCTGGGTGAGTCTTATTGTTTAACCATTCATACACGAGAGGCTTTTGATTTGCTTGGAATGGATCATTCCAACCATTTTTGAATCCAAGTTGACTATCACTTTGACACAACTTAACACCCATCTTGTTGTTGCCATCTACTACTAGCGGACCAGCGGACCAGATGTGCGGGTGGGCTGTGCTTCCGTAGACGGTTTTGTTGTCGTCGTGCGGACCATATATGTTGATCTGTTGTGTATACCATTCATCAGCAATCAAATCCGTGTTTGGTGTCGGTATGCCGATCGTTGTGTGATCAACTGGTTTGCAGTTGCTCGGGTTCAGGTATTTCTTCAAGTCATCTGTATTTTGAACGTCTTTGCTCACATATGAATTTGGCAGTGGTGCGTTCAAACACTCCCAACGATTGCCACCACCTAAATCCGTGGTTGGTTCAGCATCGGGAACGGTGCCATCAGCAATTTTGCTGTAATAAGTATCTTCAATTGCCAACTGAGTGCCCCAGACAAAACTAGCATTGTCTGCGGTCTTCAGTGGTGGCTTACTTGGATTTGCCGGATCTTTAACAAGAAGTACCGGGCTATCCATTAAAGCAACGATTGCATCGCCCTTTGATCCAGGCGGTCCATCTGAATTTGAGCGGGCATAGAGCATCTCAAAGTTCAAATATTCAATTGCGTGCAAGCCGCGTGGTGGAATTAGCGGACGAGCAACGGTTTGGGCGGACGCAACTCTGAACTCACCGCCACCTTGTTGCATGGCACGATAGTTGGCTACGCGTACTACACCAGGAATGCTGACGGAGCGTGAATCCAAGTCGCCTGATTCACCGTAACTGGTCAATTCGACCATGCCAACAGTGTTCTCTCCTTCTCTCTTAGCTTCAAGCTGAGCTTGAACCATGAAAGTATTAGGAACTAGATTGTCCGTGTTTTGGCTACCGACGCTATTTTTGTCGCTAGCTTTAAATGCACTTTGCGAAATCAGGTGAGGCTTACCTGAAAGTGGAACAAATGTGTATCTCAAACCGGAACTTAATTCGATGTCCTTGTAGCCAGGAACGGCACCGTTAGCGCCTAAGCCAAGCTTGTTCCATGTTTCATCGGTTAGTCCTTCCGGCCTTTGCGAATCTTTCAAGAAAACGTTGGATGAGCTGCCTTTATCGCAGTAGGCAACATCCCATGTTCCTGTTACTTTTGTAGTTTTGCTGTGGGTTGCGCTACGTCCAAGTTCGCGGGCTTCGTTTGCGGTACAGAAGTCTACGAATGCAGTCTTCAGGTCAGGGCAATCAGACAATTTGGTTTTTAAGGCTTTGGATACGTCACCAGCAACGGTCGCCATCTTGACGGCATTCTGCCTGGCTTCTTCAGCAGCGGCGCCACGCAAGGTAGGGTTCTTGGAGTTAGCCATTGCTTCGTAGTTGAGCCCTACTAATAGAGCCGCACCCCAGACGGAGTTGATGTTGCGCAAATTGATTTCGTCTTTATTTGAGCCATCACCGACACCCTTGAAATAAGAAACGGCTTCGGGCGATACATCGCTCAATTTAATTGACGGTTTCGTCAGTACTGTTTTCGCGACGTTCAATGCGCCTGCGTCAGCCGCGTTGGCGAATTCCTTCTGGCCCCCCTGGACCATCACGAAGTAGAACAGTCCAAGACCGATGATTACCACAAGAACTGCTAACGCAATTACAAGCGGTAAGCTCGCGCCAGACTGAGTATGCCTCTTTTTCATGGTGCTAGTCCTCCTGTACAAACCAAATCTATAGAAACGCAAACGAGATCCCTACAAATTACGACAAACGCCATTTGCCGCAAATCGCTTTTCTTTCCCCCTGT
>JAKFVJ010000271.1 GCA_021732245.1 Candidatus Obscuribacterales bacterium
CGCCCTTTAAATTGGACAAAAGGCGCAAGGAAAATTTGTTTTGTAGATTAAATTAGGGCTTGGCTGGAGGGAGGTCAGCCTTGGCAAAGGCGTCTTTGTCTAACTCCTCAGCCGTCTTTTTGTGAGACTCTGCCGCAGCACTCTCGCCCAATTGCTTCTCCGCAAATGAAAGCAGAGCAAGGATTTCGGGGTTTTTCTCATCTTTCTTGAGGGCTTCTTTCAAGATAGTCTCTGCCTTATCGTACTGACCGGCCCAAACGAGCACTCTGGGCACTGCCGTCTTTGCTCTGGGAGACTTATCAATTTTTTCAGCCATCTGAGCGGCTCTATAGGCCTCATCACCGGAACCCATAGCAATAGCTGCCCGAGACAATGGCTCCCAGGCTTCAGCAAGTGCGGGGTTCAATTTAACGGCATTCTGCAACTCAAAATACGCCAGATGAAACTGCCTGGCTTGCAACATGCAGTTGCCGACAATGAAATGCACTCTGGGATTATTCGGATCAGTTTCTTCTGCAAGTTGTGCGTAGGACATGGCATTTTGTCCCTTACCCAAACGCATTAGCGATTCTGCAGCACCGGCAGCGGCCGTACCAACTATTTCCGGAGAGAGTTTTTGCTTTTGCGCTAGCTCAACTGCGTGCGCAAATTGCTCACTTGCTCCTTGATAGTCCTTGCTATTAAGCAAAGTAGCCGCAACAGCGAGCGTTGCCGGAACAGTACCTGGACTTAATTGCAGTGCTTGCTTTGATTCAATCGCCGCCTTTTCAGTCTTGCCATTTTTAATTAAAGACAATGCATACATTGCGTGGGCTCTGCCACTATCGGCATTCGCTGCAATTGCCGATTGCCACAAAGCCTCGTTAGACGACCAACTGTAATTGCGCCACATTGTCAGTCCAATTAAAACGAGCAACGCAGACGCTGTCACAATGAGAGTTCTTTGCCAATTGCTCATTGCTAGTTTCGCCAGCGCCCAACCGGCAAGAATTGATAGTCCAGCCAGCGATAAATAAATCCGCCTATCGGCTACGTATTCAGGTTGGACTAGAGCAATACTGGGGATAAGACCGGCAATGAATAAGTAAAAGCCAAACGAAATCATTGGACGGCTTCTGAAAAACCAAATGCAAAAAATCGCACCCAACAAAACCACGCCACCAAGTATGGCTAAAGGATCCCCAAAATCGTTAGCCAAAACAAAAGGTGGATCAACAGTCAACCCGATAGGAATTAGAAAACCACGCAGATAGTAAGTAACGACAGCCTTGAGTTGAGTAGCATAGTAAGAGACTGCCGGCAAAAGCTGCAATCCATTCGCGTTACCCGATGGCATGCTGACACCCAAAAGTGCCAGATACGGAAGAGTACCTGCTAAAACGATAAGAGTACAAAGCACCCAAACTTTGCGGGTTGCCCATTCTGTCCATTTAACTCCGGGTTGCTTTAGTATCAATGCAATCATAATCATAGTCAGCGGCAACAACAGGGCTTCGCTGCTAACTAATATTGCATTTACGACAAAGACGGACGAAAAAATGTAGCCCCAAATTCTAAGCGCCTTACTTTTTGCCAATTGCGAAAGCAAAAAGCAGTTGAGCGCTAAGAAATAATTGGCAGCCATAAGTGGTGCCACACGACCGGAAATATATCCTACTGCTTCTGATGTAAACGGATGGCAGGCAAAAATTGCCGCAGAAGCAAAAGCAAGCATGTAAGGATCTACATCCAACCTTCCTTGATGCTTCAAACGCCAGGACATGGTGAACACAAGTATGAACAAATAACCGCTTGCCACCAAATGCAATCCAAGATTAACAATATGGTGCCAGACAACGCTAAATCCTGCGGCCTCGTAATCCCAGGCATATGTTGCCTTCAAATATTGTTGAGTCAGCGGTGTCTTAAATGCCTGTGTCCACAGACTTGACCAGAATGTATGGCTGTCCTGAACGGTTGATAAAAACTTGAGTGTTTCAAGGTCGTTAAAAACAAGTCCACCCCAAAGACCACTTATATGGGCGGCAAATACAATGACAACAATCGAGGCCAAGAGCATGAAGAAAAACTTCCAGCTGATCTTTTCCTGCTGGGATTCCGCTTCTGTTTTGTGAACAGGAATCCCCTTCTTATGCGACTTACTCTTGTCTACTGAACCTTTTTGCTTTGCCATATGCCATTTTCCGTCGACAGCCAATCATCCTAGATTGTACTAATCTTTTGGCTAAGAAAGACTTCTTTCCATGCGCGCTAATAGTCTGCTGAAAACACGTGGCGAGGCAAATCCTTGGTCATACATCAATGCCATCTGCCCGCTTGTTTGACTGACCAGCACCATTTGTTTGTCCAAGAGCAAAACAGACTCATAGAGATCTGCTATGGCAATTTCACGCTCTCCCTTTTTCATTGCACAAGCCTTGCCATAGATAAGACTCATAAGCGCTGTTGCCACCAGGTGATTAAAACCAGCCACAACCGAAAGACCACCCATAGCGGAACCAAAATACGTCTTGCCGAAGAGTTTCAAATACAAATATTGGCGCATAAAATGATCTATTTCCGGACTTAAGGCATCTAATTTCTCAGTAGATTTTTCTATGCTTACCGACCCACAATTTGGAAATTCCATTTTCTTGGTAATCAAAACCCCTAATACACAACGCAAAATATCAAGTCGCGATGCGGGTTTTTGATTGTTTTGAATACGACGTCTTCTTATCAAAGGCCAGGTCAATCCGCGAAAGCAGAGTAATGCAAACATGAGATTTTCAAACGATGTCGGAACTTTATCCTGCCAAATACTCAAATTTGGTTTGAATTGACTAATTAGACTCAGGTCTTGCGCAGTTGACTTGAGGCGAATTGCCTCAGCAAGAATTTCACCGGCAGATAGCCACATCCGGCAAGTGTCTGCAAACGGTTCTTGCCTAGTAAGACTGAGCATCCTTTCTTCTATCAAAAAATATTCATCCCAAGAAATTGGTATGCCAGGCGCTAGATTCATCGACGATAAGGCGACATTATCATCTGTTTTACCAGCTTCTTCTTTCAGTTGCGCTTGCAGTTGTTTGTTCAACTCGAGCATTCCTTCAAGCATTTCACGCTGTTCTAAAAGTGGTCTGCCCAAATTTCTCACAGAAGCCATGCTGCTATGAGAGACGCCCGCAAAGACTCCCTTTGGAGTGCCTACAAATGTATAAGGAAACATTTGGCATAAAGTCGGTTTCTCGCTTTCACCCAATGTGCCATGAATGAAGCAGAGATTGTCTACTAAAAATGGACAAGCACCATCCGGATGAGCCTTGGTGTAAATAGGAAATGGCGACAGTCCATCGGCAAATTCTATTTCCCTGTGCGCAAATAATTCAATTCCAGCCAATTGCGGATGCTTTGACGCCCAGTCGACGTCTTTTACCTTGTCGTAATCCTTCAATGTCAGTCCGACCGCAAATCCGGAACAACAACGACCACATCCCTGGCAGTTGTAAGAGATGCCTTCTGGAATTTGTAATGGCTTTTTTTCTTCAGTCATAAATGCGCTCTTATATCAAGGCTAGCATTTAAAACTCCGGCTTGCCTCTGCCCAACCACTCGGTGTATGTCGGCGGCTCACTGCTTTCGTCACCGAAGCTACCGTTACCTGCTCGTGAGAAGTAGTCGGCTAAAAGGCGATTGTAGCGAGTTAAGTCTGTTCCATTGCCCTTACTTGTAACTACGTGGCTCGGCTTTGCTGCAGGAGTTGCAACCGGCTGTGCCTTAATAGCGGTGGAAGGGGCTTGCCAGACTGTTCTCGCTCTTGCATTACTTGCATCACTTGTGGATTTCGGTTGCACAAACTCCGGTGCAACAGCTGAGTGCACTGGTCGCGGTTTAACAATTGCCGGTTTTGCTGGAGCGGCTTTTGCAACAGGCTTTGCCTGCACTTTCGCCGGTGCTAAAGGGGAAACTGGCTTGGCAGGTTTTACAACAGGCACGACAGTTGCTGGATGTACTGAAATTGACTTCACAGGAACAATTGTTTTAGCGGGCTCAGGCAATTTCGTCTCAGCAACGGGCTCAGTGGCTGGTGCCTCCACGGCTTTCGATTCCTGAGGCGCAGTAGGCGCAGCAGGAACAACGATAGTCTGCTTCGCGGCAGTTGTCTCCGGTTTGAGAATCGTCATTTTGACAATATCAAACAAACAATAAATAAGTATGCCGGCTAAGAAGCAAACACACAGCCAAAGAATGTTCGTGATTTTGATCTTGTGAACGACTTCTTCCGGCGACCGTCTATTTTGAACATCATCACTCAGTCGTGGTCTTAATAGCGGAGACTCGAGAGCAGTCCATCTTGCCTTGAGAATAGCATCATCAACATCTTCTTCTATCTTCTCAAAGTCGACTACTTTTGGAGCCGCTTTGCTTTCAACCAATTTGCTTTCAATAGGTGCTTTTACTTCTGGTTTGGTTACGACCGGTTCAACTTGCTTGGTCTCAATCGGTGCAATAGGTTTAACTGGTGGCACTTCTTTTTCAATTTTTAGCTCCGGCTTTACTTCAGTATTCGCCGTTTCAGTCTTTGGTGTTTCAATCTTTGGTGTTTCAGTCTTTGGAACAGCTGGTGTTACTGGCGTTGAAGTTGGCGCTGCGGGCTGCACCGGCACTGACTGCGAAGATATCGACTGCTCGGATGCAGACTGTACAAAAGATCTAATTGGCGTTGGCTCGCTTGTCCAATTCGATTCAGGCTTCTTCCAAGATGGCGCCATGGGCTCGCGTTCTTCTCGACTCCACGATGGGCCGCTCGGAGCCTTCCGCCATTGCGTATCGCGTTGTGACAGCATCGATGTGCGTACACCACACTCTTGGCAATAGTTGTCGTCATGCCAAATCTCAGACCTGCACTCAGTGCAATTAGCCGATTCAAGAACCATGAATTTTCCTCGTCCGCCTTTGTTCTCTTGCAAACCCATACTTGTAAACATACATAAGTACGCAAGGTCTAAATAAGGATAGCTTCAAAAAGCTTAATTGCAATTAAATTTTCTCGGGGTGGTAACATAGATAGTCACAAAATCAGTCAGATAACTGAAGGACTTTATAGACCATGAACGAAGTTGATAGAGCTGAGCTCATTCAATCGGTAAAGGCTTTTGCCATCCCCGCCTCACTATTTTTGTCGTGCGTCATTCTTGCCGGCGGCGTTTTTCTTATTTACAACGGCTACGCACTCGGTTGGGCATTTGCCGCCACGTCAGCCATCATTCAAATAACCGCTTTTACAGCCTTTATACGCTTCCAGAACAAGCTCAGAGTAGCTGGACGTATACCTGAAGAAAAGCCGCGCGTAGAAGCTCAAAGCAAGTAGACAGGTAACCCATGCGAGTTCTATTAACAGGTGGCTCAGGCGACCTTGGACAGGTATTGGCTAAGCAACTGATTGAGAAGGGGCATACGCCCGTAGCTTTAGACATTCAGCCGGCCAAGACACTTCATGGTGAATTTATCCAGGGATCCATTCTCGACAGAGAAAAATTACCAGGCATCTTTGCCGGTTCCGATTGCATTGTGCACATTGCTGCCTGGCATGGTATTCACGAATTTCGTCAGGATAAGGACTCCTACGACTTTTTCGATCTCAACGTAAAAGGAACCTTTGAAGTATTCCAAGCTGCTCTATTAGCAGGAGTAAAAAACATCGTCTTCATTTCCACTACAAGCGTGGATGAACCGGATAGCTATTATGGAATGAGCAAAATTCTCGCTGAGCAAATAGCCGATTTCTATTTCCGCAAACACAATTTGAACGTCGTCACACTGCGTCCACGTGCCTTTATTCCGCACTGGAATCACGCGGTGTATAAATCCTACGTTGAATGGGCCAAATGGTTCTGGGGCGGTGCTGTGCACATTGATGATGTCGCTCAAGCCGTCCTCAAAGCAATTGACTATGTTAGTTCAAATGGTCAACTCAAAGAACACCTTATTCTTCCCATTGATGGGGCATATGAATACACCGATAGCGAACTCGCTAATTGGGATAGGGAAGGACCAGGTTCAACATTTAGGAAGCACTACGAGAAATACATAGAGCTGGTCGAATCAAAAGGTCTTGATCCTGCTCTAAAACCGCGCAAGTTAGCCATCTCGCAGACAAGGAAGCACTTAGGCTACGAGCCTACATTTAGTCTCGGCAGTCTGTTAAGAGAACTCTCTGAACAAAAGGACTAAATAAAAAGGGCAGGTGTAGCACCTGCCCTTTTTCGTATTGCTTTTCTTTAGCGCTTGGAGAATTGGAAGCGCTTACGAGCTTTCTTGCGTCCGTACTTCTTACGCTCTTTGACGCGTGAGTCACGGGTCAATAAGCCTTGTGTGCGCAGAATTGGACGGTTCTGTGGAGCTGCTTCGCCGAGGGCTCTTGAGATACCGTGGCAAATAGCACCAGCTTGGCTAACGATACCGCCACCACAAGTGGTTGCGATGACGTCGAAGCGTCCTTGTGCTTCAGCTACAGCAAAAGGG
This sequence comes from Candidatus Obscuribacterales bacterium, assembly GCA_021732245.1. Lineage (GTDB taxonomy): Bacteria > Cyanobacteriota > Vampirovibrionia > Obscuribacterales > Obscuribacteraceae > SBAT01. Next base: position 6,505 of record JAKFVJ010000271.1, read on the forward strand.
GTGTGGATTACTTTGGCAAGACCAGGACGTCCACCAACGAAGTCTTCCATTGGACGACCGTTGATTGTCACTACTCCGGTTCCTGGTACCAGGCGTACACGTGCGGTAGCAGTCTTACGACGACCTGTTCCGCTGTACTGAATCACACTTGTCATTTAAATCTCGTCCTCTCGTTCCTTTGAATGAATTACTTACGCGCCGACTCTGGCTTTTAGATCCAATGCTGTCGGATTCTGAGCAGCATGCGGATGCTCGCTGCCTTCGTATACCTTCAGCTTGGTGTACTGGTGATCACCGAGTCTGGTGTGCGGCAACATGCCACGAACAGCCTTCTCAATGATTGCCACCGGGCGTCTTGCACGAAGAGACTTCAATGTCTCTTCCTTGAAGCCGCCTGGATAGTTACTATGGTGGCGATAAACTTTTTGGGTTTCTTTTCTGCCGGTGACATTGATCTTCTCGGCATTGATCACAATGACGAAATCGCCACAATCAGCATGTGGAGTAAATGTTGGCTTGGTCTTACCACGCAGTAAGTCAGCAACCTTTGTCGCCAAACGGCCGAGTGTTTGACCTTCAGCGTCAACTACGTACCACTGACCTTGAAGATCTCCAGCCTTGGGAAAATAACTATTCACGTCTTTCATCTCCTGCGCAATTGGCTTGCTGCCAACATCTTTGAACTTTCCGAAGCAAATATTTCAAAAGCTTCTGGGTAGGTGACCGTTTTCAGACACAATCCCCAAGGGGGTGCTGTCGGTCCAGCGAGGCTGCGATCTTTGCCCTTTAGAGCAATCTCGAGGCTCTCCGGCGACTTCTTCCCGAGACCAATCTCTATGAGGGTCCCGACAATGATTCGCACCATATTGTACACGAAGTGGTTGGCTTCTATCCAGAATTCAAGCTGTCCTTCACCTAAATTCAACAATTCTGCAAAGTGCACCTGGCACTGGCTTGTAACGGTGTCGGCATTGGTCGATTTGAAGGCGGCGAAGTCATGATCGCCAATAAGAGCCGGAATCGCCTGCATCATTTTTTCAACATTGAGCGGATGCGAGAGCCAATAGTGAGTATCTCTTAAACTTGCAGAGCGCTGCGGTCTGTTTAAAATCCTGTAAACATAGCGCCTGGCAGTGGCACTGAAGCGCGCATGAAAGTTTGGATCGACAAATTGCGCCGAAACAACAGCCATATCCTTTGGCAAAATGCCATTTACTCCCCAGGCTAATTCCCAGAGATTTAGCTCTCCTTTTGGATCATCTTTCGGAAAATCGAAGTGAACTACTTGCCCATCGGCGTGCACACCCGCGTCTGTACGCCCAGCAAAAATCACTCCTATTTGCCGCCTCAAATACGTTGAGAGCGCCGATTCAAGTTCGCCCTGTACGGTACGCACCCCGACCTGATATTGCGAGCCGGAAAACTTGCCACCACAATACTCGACAAGCAACGCGATCCTTTTATGTAACGCTCCGGTTTCGCTTTCAGCTACACCTTCGCTAGCTTCGCTTTTCCAACGCTCCGCTGCGACCGGCTCTTCGCCGCTCTTGCTGCGCTGCCTTTCGTTATTCAAAGAACTAAATTGAAATGTCAAACTAGACTAACTGAATTATGGCCATAGGAGCGTTGTCGCCGCGACGGTAGCCGTCTTTGATAATGC
>JAKFVJ010000154.1 GCA_021732245.1 Candidatus Obscuribacterales bacterium
ATGACAGTGACGACAGGACCAAATATTTCCTGACAGACAACATTCATCTCGGGTTTAGTATCTGAAAGAACTGTCGGCTCCATGAGATTTTTGCTGATGATTTTTCCGCCTGCTTGAATCTTGGCGCCTGACTTTTCTGCAAGTTTTATCCATTCGACTGTCTTAACTGCGCTTGGCTCGTCAATTACTGGACCGACATCAGTTGATTCATCCAGCGGATCTCCGACTTTCAACGCTTTTACGGCAGACGAGAATTCTTTCAAGAATTTGTCGTAGACCTTTTCTTGCACGTATACGCGTTGAACGGAAATGCAGCTTTGTCCTGCGTTTGAATAGCCACCGCGGCAGATGCCTTTGACGGCTGAGTCTAAGTCGGCATCATCGTGAACTATAACTCCGGCGTTGCCGCCTAATTCAAGAACAATGCGTGTGCCAGGTGCGATTTGCTTGCGTAAATCCCAGCCGACTTGAGCGCTGCCGGTAAATGTGAGCATCGCAATGCGTGGATCGGTAACAAGCGCTGTGCCTTTAGCGCCGCGGCATGGAATTATTTGCAGAACATCTTCCGGCAGTCCTGCTTCAGTAAGAAGCGCTTTCAACTTGAGACTGGAAATTGGTGTTTGAGAAGATGGCTTAAGAACAACGACATTGCCAGCGGCAATTGCTGGTGCTACTTTGTGCGCCACAAGATTCAATGGGAAATTAAATGGAGTTATGGCGCCAATAATTCCTAGCGGTTCGCGCAGAACTAGTGCCAGACGACTTTCATTGCCTGGAGATCTGTCCATCGGAATTTGTTCGCCGTCCAAGTGCATCGCCAATTCGGCAGCAACAGCAAAAGTCCCGGCGGCACGTTGTACTTCAATGCGTGCATCCTTCATAGGCTTGCCGCCTTCAAGGGATATTGTCCGCGCCAAGTCATCGGCATTTTTTAAAATCAGCTGGGACGTTTTCGCCAATATTTCGGAGCGCTTGTAAGCAGGCATTGAGCGCATGATTTTTGTAAAACATTCCTGAGCTATGCCAATAGCTTTGTCGATAGCTTTCTCGTCAGCTTGCCCTATGGAAGCTATGGCTTCGTGGCTGTATGGACTCTTGACTTCCAGAAATTCCTCTGTCGATGTGCCCCTGACGCCAAGTGGATAACGTACGATTTCTTTCAACATCGCCCTGCCCTGCTGGTAAATCTTAACGGGCGCATACAATGCGCTTACGAATCGGATAATTATAACTTCTAATTCAAATTAGAGTAATTTCCTCTTGTAAACCCAGTCATTTTGCAGTGGTAAACTTGTATACGCGTTATTACTGACAAGCAATACATTCTTGAATCGACTCACAACTACTAACAAAGACAGTGTAGGTCGTTTGGCATTGCCGACCGGCTTCGCCATTGCATTGCTGTTAAACAGCTTTTCCGGATTGGCAGGCATTGCTGCCACCACTACTTTTGAAGCGTATCAAGAACCACGCAGTACTCGCTCGCGTCTAAATGAGATTGAACAACGCAAGCGCGAAATCCACGAAAAGTATAAGCAAGCGAAGCGCAAAGAAGATGCTGCCATGAGAGCGTTGCATAAAATTCAGCAGACCTACAATGACACCAAGGCAAATCTGCATCAGAATGAGAAAGAGCTTGTAAAAACACAGAATAATATCGAAGAGACTAAACGCAAAATAGATAGAACTCAGTCGACGGAGCAACAACTGTCTCAACAAGCAGCGCAAAGACTGCGCGAAGTTTATGAAGGACATCGTTTAAGTCTGCTCGAGATGTTTTTTCAAGTAACATCATTGCAGTCGTTGTTGGACTTGTTTTATTATCAAGAGAGAATTGCGGAAGCCGACAAGAAATTGCTTGAGGAGCTGAAACAAAAAGCTCAAGCCTTAGCCGCTAAGAAAAACTTTCTTGGAGAGCATTCGAATAAGTTAGGCGAAATAATTACAGATATTGCCAAGAAAGCGTCCGAAATCGCCAAGAAAAAGACGGCACAGGAGCAGATTGCTGACCGCCTAAAAACGCAGCGTGCATTCTACGAACAAGCTGAGACGCAGTTGGCTATTGAATCACAACAGTTGGAAAGACAAATTGTTGACTTGGAATCAAGCAGACGTGGCTCCGGCGATATGGCAGTTGGTTCAGGATCGATGAGCATGCCTATCCGTGCACCAATCTCTTCGCCATTTGGTTATCGCGGGCACCCAATTTTTGGCGGTAGAAGATTCCACTCGGGTGTTGACTTGGCAGGCGCCAATCATACGCCGATTAAAGCATCCGATTCCGGCTGCGTGCTTAAAACCGGCTGGTACGGTGGCTATGGAAAAGTTGTCATCGTCAGCCATGGACATGGCAAGTCGACACTTTATGCGCACATGGCTCAGACTGCCGTTTCACCTGGACAAAACGTGAAAAAGGGTGAAGTACTTGGCTATGAAGGCTCAACTGGATTTTCAACCGGACCGCATGTGCACTTTGAAGTACGTATCGACGGCAAACCGAGAAACCCACTTAATTACGTTCGCTAATTGACGGCAATCTTTCTGGCAAGGATAATTAAGCCGGTGGCGCTTAATGGGTTTCCATGCTGATAATTCTTTTGACGTTGTTTGCCTTTCCTCTTGCGGCATGCGCCTATCTTGACTTGACTACAGGTAGTTATTTCTTTCAAATTGCACTGGGCACCATCTTGGGACTGGTGGTTTCATTTAGGCAGCGCATTAAACACGCTATTTGGTCGATTAAGAACAAGTGCTGCCCTGGCAAAATAGGCGACCAGGTAACCAAAGAAGTTGAGCAAGATGATCAAAACAATTGAAAAGCTCAGCAGCTCGTTTCGTGATCCCAGCGGTTTTGTCTTTGTAAAAGACGGCAAAGTCTATCGTCAGATAAATCAGTCATACAAAGACAACTACGACTTGTTGTTGTCTTCCAAGCTTTACGACAGCCTTATTGAGAAGAAGCAACTTATTCCTCATGAAGAAATTTCTGCCGAACCGTTCGATGCCAGGCAGGCGTACAAAGTAATTCAACCTCAAGAAGTTCCTTTCATTTCCTATCCATTTGAGTGGTGTTTCAGTCAATTAAAAGACGCAGCGCTTCTAACGATGGATGTTGTCTTGGCTTCATTGGATAGAGGAATGATCCTCAAAGATGCCAGCGCGTACAATGTGCAGTTTCTAAACGGAAAGCCGATACTGGTTGATACCTTATCCTTTGAAAAGTATTCAGATGGACAACCGTGGATCGGTTACCGGCAGTTTTGTCAGCACTTTCTAGCGCCGTTGACTTTGATGGCATACAAGGACACACGCCTGAGCAAATTCTCGTCTGTTTACATAGACGGCATTCCGATGGATTTAGCAAGCAGTCTTCTGCCCAACTCAACCTGGTTTAATCATCGATTGTTGACTCATTTGCATCTGCATAGCCGCTGGCAAGGAAGTCCAGGAGGAGCCAGCGGTAAACCAGCGGCGAAAATGTCAAAGGACGCTTTAAAAGCACTCCTGCAAGATTTAAGAGCGGCTGTAGCCGAACTTAAAGTACGATCCGTCCATTCTGTTTGGGCTAATTACACTCAAAACAATAACTACGAGGCAGCAAGTTCTGCTCACAAGAAGAAACTTGTTGCTGAGTTCCTTGAAAAGCTCGGTCCGAAAACCGTGCTGGATCTTGGAGCCAATATAGGAGATTATAGCCGTCTGGCTTCGTCTTCTACGCTAGTTGTCTCCGCAGATCTGGATCATGATTCAGTGGAAATGAACTACAACCATAATCTCTCTAAAGGCAATTCAAATATCTTGCCACTGGTTTTGGATTTAACTAATCCAACAGCAGCTTTGGGCTTTGATAACAAGGAGCGAATGGCGTTTCTCGAGAGAGGAAAGGCTGATTTGGTAATGGCTCTTGCTCTTATTCATCACATGGCGATTGCTAATAATGTGCCTCTGGCTAAGATTGCTCAGTTCTTCAGCGGCATGGCGCCATATTTGCTTGTTGAATTTGTGCCGAAAGATGACTCTCAAGTTGAAAGGCTGCTTCAATCAAGAGAGGACGTCTTCCCTGATTACACACAGGAAGGGTTTGAGGCTGCTTTCAAGGAATATTATTCCATCGTTGATGCGGTAGATATTGAAGGCTCGAAAAGACGATTGTATTTGTTAAAAACCGCGGATGCTTAGACAATGAATAAATGGCCGCTGCATCCATTTTTGTTTGCTGCCTTTTCTGTACTGTCTTTCTATAGTGTGAGCACGGTCTTCTGTATCCCTCAAGTGCTCGCTCTTCCAATGATTGTCGCCATCGGTGCGGTTGGAGTTTTCCTTCTGTTATTCACACTTGTCAGCAGAAACGTCGTCGTAGCTGCTTTTATGACGACTACATTAGTCTTCTGCTTCTTTGCTTTTAGATTCACTTACGAAAGTATTTGTAATTTACTGATGTTGCTTCTGTACTTTGTCCTAGGTTCGCGTAATATTCCCATCAGCGCAACGTTGCTTTTAGGTGTTTGGCTGTTGCTGGCTTTGATTGCGCTTGTTGCTTGTATGAAAAACAGTAAGTATCTAGAAGGGAAAAATTCGCTTTTAAACACAATCGCTGTTTGCTGCCTATTGGTGTCTATTGTTGATGTTGCGGGCAAGGAAGTAGTTAGAAGACATAGTGCAACAAAAGTAGTTCAAGCTGTTCAGGAGCCTGTCAAAGTCCAGCAATTGCAAGCTAGTGCAAAGCCTGACATTTATTACATCATTCTTGATGGCTGCGCTCGCCCGGATATCTTGAAGAAGCTTTATCACTACGATAACGATAAGTTCACTAATTATTTGAAATCCAAGGGGTTTTACATTGCTGATGACAGTCACAGCAATTACCAGATGACGCCGCTTTCCTTGGGTGCGACCCTTAATATGAATTATGTCAACGCAGTCGAAAATATCCAACCGAAATCAAATGATTGGTTCCCGATGATTGAGCTGATTGAAAACAATCTCGTCGTCAAATCACTCAAGTCCATTGGCTACAAGTACGTAATGTTTAAATCCGACTGGGCCGTCACGCAGAAAAGCCCACTTGCCGATTCGCTCATTTCTCTTAGTTGGAATGATGTCTTCTTGAACCGCTTATTGTCGACAACCATTTGGACTTATGCCGAGGATTACGTTCGGGTCCTAAGAAATGAGGCTTGCTCACACTGGCTCAACACTTTTGACCGAGCAGCTAATCTTGATGATATCCCGTCACCAAAATTCGTATTCCTTCATTGTATCCTGCCTCACCCGCCGTATCTATTTAACGTGGACGGCAGCCGTGTTCAGAAAGGTCCGTCAGTGATGCACTTGGAAGAATATGCCGATAAGCATTCTTTTGTAGAACAGGTTAAATTCACGGAATCAAAGGTCGAGAAGCTCATTGATCAACTGCTATCGCATTCAAGAAAGCCGATAATTATCATCCAGTCTGACCACGGACCAGCTTCTCTTGATTCGTCTGAAGGCATTGAATCACCGACTAATGATTTTCTGCAGGAAAGAATGTCGATAATAAACGCTTACTATTTTCCTGAAGGCAAGTATTCGACGCTTTACCCTTCAGTTACGCCAGTTAATACATTTAGGCTTTTGCTAAATTACTATTTTGGCACTCAATTAGAAGTTCTGCAGGACAAGAGTTATTTTTCAAACTACCTTCAGCCGTATAGATTTATGGATGTTACAAACCAACTCAACTAGTAGTTTCGACATCGACGCAAATCAGAGCCCAGGGCTTTTCTTGTACGCGGGTCATGACTAATGTTGCTTTGCGTGAGCCTGTTAGTTTCAAACTCTTCTGGAATTGATCAACATCTCCGGCAAGTCCTCGACGGCGGATGTCGACTACTCTGATGTCGTATTGCTTAAGGCGGCTTGGAAGTTGTTTTTGATTCCAGGGTCCTGAGTCGAGTACTTTGAGAGTTCTGCCGAAAGGTGAGTGCATCTCTTTATCGGAAGATAGAAAGCCAATCTTTTCGTCGATTTTCCAGGCATTCAATTCGCGTGCTAGTTCTTCCACGAGCCCTGCTCTTGTGACTGATGGATTTGGGTCGAGAAGAAATTCTCCAGGCATTTTTACATCCACTGGTGGACCGGGCTTTTCTGTCAGTGTATGACCGAAAGGTAGTATTGTCGCCCGCCTTTTAGATTTGGAAAGAGCTGGCGACCAGGCTACTGCTTCTTTTAAGTCTTTGCCAATGGCAATAAATTCCAACTCCCAGGCATCTGGAAACATTTCGTGGTCAATTCCCGGAGCTGCCTTAATGCCAATTCGTGTAACTGAATCTAGTAATTCAATACACCACTCAATTGGTGGTTCGCTGTCGCCTGTGCGCATACGACCTTCTGTTGTACGTCTTGCCGGATCAATGAATATTCCGTCGGTGTTAGACAAATCAAATGCTCTAACATCTGATTCGTTGTAAGTGACAGGATGACTTACTTTGCAGACATCTGCGTTGACTCTAGCAATTGCAAGATGCAATGGATCATAATCAACTGCCGCAACTGAACTGACATTTGCCAGGTGAACTAAATCGCCACCTATGCCGCAGCAAAAGTCGGCTATGTTTTTCAACTCGGCAAAACGCTTGGCGCGGTATGCAGCGATTACTTCTGAAGATGCTTGTTCCAGTCCCGATTTGGTGAAGTACATTTCCATTGCTCTGGAAAACTTAGCTTGTGCTTTTAGACGCAGTTGATGTTGTGCCAGCGCATCGAGTACAAGTTGCACTGGAAATTCCTTGCGAAGTTGCGTGCTAATTCTCAGCTCGTTTTCTGCAGTTAGTTCTTCTTGAGCCAACTTTGACAGCAGTAATTGCCCCTGCTTAGAAAGGAGCGTCTGAAAACGTGCAATGGCATCAGTGGTATTGGACACTAACCACCCCAGATCTCAATGTCTGTGTAATTATGCTATGCGCGAAGCTTTTTGTTTGAGTTCTTTGACGAGATCTTCTTGACCTAAGAGATATCCGCGGCGGGCTTGATCATCTGCATAGGCGATTATTGATTCAGTGAGGTTATTGAGCATGCTTATCGGTATGAACTCACTTATTTGATTGAGAATTTGCTCGACGTGTTGCCACTCATCCGTTTGTAGCGGAATCGCATCGTCCAGCCTGGCAATGATTGTGTAATTGCGAAGCTTGTCCGCCTTTACGTTGTAGCCCTTGTCCATTTCATTGGTGCCTCTAAACCCATCCCCTCTATCTATTCCCAGGTACAGGCAGGCTAATCGTGAATTCTAGATGCCAAGCTACAAGTTTTAGCTTTTTGTTTGTCGTTGGTAGTAGTCAATAACAAAGCGTTCAGCGGCTTCCCGACCGATTACTTCGTTAACGCACTGAGCCTCGTAAAGTGCTTCCAAAATCTCTCCCACGACTGGTCCCGGACCGATATCAAGTAGCTTCATCACTCGCTTGCCATCAAGCAGACACGGTGTAGATTCCTGCTTACTTATATAGACGGGAAAACCGCTTAAAAGTTCAATCAAACTCTTTTCAAGAGCATCTTTTTGCGCACCTTCTAATCCAGGACCACAAGTTGCCCCTAAATCGCCAAATGCCAAGAGCATCAATTCGGGCACATCAGCTCCACAATTTCGGTAAAAGCGGTTAACTGCCTTTTCAGTGGGCGGGCCTTGATGGAATAAATGTCCCGGGCGCAGATGCCAGGCAACCAGTTTTACGATGAATCTGGACAAGGCTGTCGACCATTTGAGCCTTTTGGCAATGTTTTCACATAAGTCCGCTCCGACTTTATCGTGACCATAAAACGTATGGCGGCCATCTTCGTTGATAACCCAAGTCGCCGGCTTGCCGATATCATGCAAGAGACATGCCAATTTTGTGGCAGCCAATCGGCTGACTCCGGCAGAAATATCTTGGGCGGCGCTTTGCATAACCCATGCCGGAACTTTATCTGTCCACAATTCAGATTGTCTGACGACTTCCAGTGAATGATCCCAAAGTCCTAGGTGGTGATAAGCGTTTGTTGTCACTTGTCTGGTTGCAGTTAACTCCGGAAAAATGACTTCTAAAATATCGGCTTCACCCATTAATTGAAGAATGCTTGTAGCATCGTCAGCCTCTAGAATTTTGAATAGCTCGTAATTGATGCGCTCAGCGGCCGGC
>JAKFVJ010000018.1 GCA_021732245.1 Candidatus Obscuribacterales bacterium
TCCAAATGCAGTCGAAAACTTTTTTGCTACTGCAGGATTAAGCTCAAAGCCATATAGGATTTCCATTACGGTGACAGTGGAAAGGGCCACACTAGTAGGAGGCATAGCGCCTAACTTTTGCTTGGTATTACCATTACCGGCAAAAAAATCGCTTAGAGTACAGGTATCCAGAAGATAGAGACTCACTTCTTCCGCCTTTGGAAGATATCGTCACGATCGGCAGACAAGTCACCACGCAGAGACTCAAAAGGGACGAGACGAGGTTCCGGCTTAAAATTGAAAACAGCCGCAGGCCATGCTTTGTTTAAGTGTTTTTCCAGGTAATCGCGCAATGCTTCACGCACCAAGCTATTTCGCTTGCGCCCAGTCTGCTTAATCAAAATCTCAATACCGGACTCTAATTCCGGCTCTAGGTAAACGTGGAAAGACATAGCGACACCTCAATATATTATATTATAACATGTTATATACGATCTGACCATCCTGCCACTGAGTGCTATCATTCCTGGCTTAGCTCTGATTCTCACTGGAGTGGAATTGACCAAGCCCGTACAAAAACGCATAGAAATGATTCGAGAGACAACTCTTCTGGATGTTGACCCAAGTAAGTTTCAGATCAAGGACTTGCAGCCGGATGATGGCGAAAAGCTGGGACGACTTCTGTACATTTCTTACAAAGGGACCATCGACGACGAAGGCGGTTCAGAAACTGACGCCATAACTGAAGCGACAGAGACGCTAGCCGGCAGATATGGAAATGTAATTTGGTCGGCATCGAAGATTACGCAAGATGGTGACAAATTCATAAGCGCTACGGTGATTACAGATTGGCCAAAATTGAATCCGCTCTTAGCTTTTGCTGCTACTCATCCGGACTACCAAAAGCAGGGATTGTCGGCTCAGCTAATTCAACTGAGCCTGGATAGTCTTCACAAACTCAATATTCCAGTTTTGCACTTGGTTGTGACTGAAGGAAACGAGCATGCAGTCAGGCTGTACAAAAGACTGGGATTCCAAGAGGTTCTTGCTCCTCAAAAGTCCTGAGCCGCTTCCGCAAAACTTTCTAATGTCAGTAGCGGGTTCCATTGGCAACCGCATATCGTCTGCTATCATATGGCGAGGTTTATATGAGGTGAATGCACGTGGACAAGTTACGTTGTTCAGTTCAGGATTTGCTTGTTTCCTCACAGAAGACCGGCGCAGTTGCGTTGGTTTCTTTAATTGCGTCAGGACAAATTTGTCTGGCGGCAACAAGCACAAGCACTGATCCGTCTACACAAGCAAGCCAACAGGCTTCCACAACTACTCAAGTTCCGGCAGCGGCAGCAGACGCGGATGCTGATGCAGTTGTTTCAACAACTCTTGAGACAAGTGCTAACCAAGACGAATTAGTTACAACAGACGATGTGCCGCTTGCACGTAAGCAAGTTGATAGTTACCCGGACAATCCGGAAGCGCATTTTATTTTGGCTGTAGCTTTGACACGCACAAGTCATGTCGAAGAGGCACTGCAAGAAGTTCGCTTGTCGCGCAAACTCGCTCAATCAAAAGGTGGCGCTGAGTATTTCAATCAGTTGATTGCCACTTACGAAAAGATGTTGACTTATACGCCAAACGAAAATCGTGTGCGTTATAGCTTGTCCTGGGCTTATTACATGAAGGCTTATTTGCTTGCACAACAATCAGAAAAGCTCACGCGTGATAAAGCTACATGGGCAATGGTGCAAACTCTGCAAGCAGCAAAAGTTCCAGTCAACGAAATTCAGCAAGCAGCAATGCAAGTTCAATCAGGCAGAATGGATCCCGAAGTTGTTTTGGCTAACTTAAAAGCCGGCAGACCATTGGTTGATACATCCAAGAATAAGCAAATCAACATAGACAACGTTGGAAAAACACTAGCTGCACAAGCTGGTATCGCCAATGTGCCAACTGCAATAAAGCCAATTCAAGGCGCATTGGACAAAGCTGATCCATCAATGGCACCAGAGATCAAAAAATATTTTGACTCTGCACTTAAGCAACTCGATGAAATTATTGCTCAACAACCAAATGATATTTGGGCTCGCGTTTATCGCGCTCACTTGAAAGCTGAATACACAGGCAATCTTGAAGAAGCCATGAACACTTGGCGTCAGTGCCAGAAGATGGCGGCTGATAATCCGGCACCATACTTCTTTTTAGGAGAAGGTTATCTCAAGCAAGGAAATTTAAAGGAGAGTGTTAACAACATATCCAAAGCCGTTGCTTTACGCGCTCTAGGGAAGTAGCCTACAAAACACGACATGGCAATCATCAACGCACGAGTTATCAAGTTTATAGTCGCAATTGCAATTCCAGCCGGTATGGTCTGGGGCTTCATGTCTGCGCAGAAACACGCAGACACGGAGATTAAACAATTCAACCAGAAGCAATCTGCAGATCCGACAAAACAAAACGTCGAGATCAAAGGCTATGAACTGAAAGAAGTTGATGACCAAAACAATGTTCGTTGGCAATTAAAGGCAGACTTAGGTACTAGAGACAGCAACACTCACATGGTTAACCTCACAGGAATAACCGTTGAATACTATAAAGATGGCCAGGTCAAAATGAAATTGTCTGCTCCTGCCGGCGAAGCCAACGAACAGACCAATCACGTCAAACTCGCCTCACAAAATGGACGCCGTGTTGTTGCCGAAGGCGACGGCGGTAAAACCCACATGGAGACAAGCTCGCTGGAATTAAGTAAAAACAATCAGTTCATTGCCACAGATGGTGTTAACATCAATCTCCCCGGAGTAGCCAAGATATCTGGCAATCGGGCCGAAGGCAATATCAATATCAGTGAGCTGAACAACTTCAAAATCATCGGCAATACGCATGCGGCGATAGTTGTCAACTAACCTCAAACAAGACGATAACGATATATTGTCAAGCGGAGACAAATGATAATGAGCAAATACTTAGCGAAAACAACCAAAGCAATTTTGACACCAGTATTATTGGTTTCAATTGCTGCCACTTTCTCGCTTGATCCCGCCAACGGTCAAGGAATGCCTGGCGCAGGTATTTCCGGACCTGTCGACATTCAAGCGCAAGAGCAAGAATTCGCTCAAGACCACGTAGTTGCTAAAGGTGCCGTAAGAGTTGTCTACAAAGAAAGCGTCATCAACGCGCCACAAGCTGTTCTATATAAAGATGCGGCCGGCAATTTGCGCAGCGCAGTATTCACCGGACATCCAAATTTAGTTCAAGGCACAAGCAAACTTGATGCCGACACTATTACTTTTGAAATGTTGTCACAAAAAGTTCTTGCCGAAGGTCATGCTCACTCTGAAGTAATTAGCTCAGGCGATCCGAAAAAAGAAGGCAAGCCGGACACCAATAAGAATTTGTCTCCGAATTTGGCAGGCGGCAAGCCAGCTGAAAAGCCAGCCGGTACTGTTGAAAAAATCATCACTGATTCAGACAAGCAAGAATACGATCAAGGTTCAGGCAAGTTTATAGCTATAGGACATGTAAAAGTTAAAAACGGTGACATCACTGCTTCGGCAGATAAGCTGCAATTGATGTACGGCACGGACAAAAAGCCTGAGACGGCAATTTTTACAGGCAATGCTGTTGCAACGCAAAATCGCAACAGCACATCAGCCGACAATATCACGTATTTCATGTCGACGAAAAGACTGCAAGCTACAGGTCACGTAAAATCGCAGGTCATCCAACCAAAAAAGGCGGAAGCCCCTAAAAAAGGGGGCGCAATTAGTCAAAAACTAGGTTCTCTCCCAATGCCGAATTTAGTTGCAGCTGGTAACAGTGCTGCTGAAGCCGTTCAAGAAGAGCCCATCATCATCACGTCAGACAGCCAAGACCTGAGTCAAGATAGCGGACGTATCACGGCAAACGGCAATGTGCATGTTTTCTATGAAGACACCACAGGCATAGGTCCCAAAATTGTTGTTTTACGTACACCGGAAGGTAAAGCTGAAAAGGTCTACTTTGTAGGACGCTCGCAAGTAAGCCAAGCCGGCAGACGCTGGATCGGAGACAGAATTACTATGACCGTTGCCACCAAAAAGGTACTTGCTCAAGGCAACACCAAGGCATATATCATCAACACTCCACAAAAGGTTCCTTCAATTCAACAAGTTGAAACCCAACTGGCAGCAAGCAAAATCGAGAGGCCGCAATGAGCATTGTTGTAGAACACATTCAAAAAACATATGGCGGCAGACGAGTCGTAGACAACGTCAGCTTCCATGTTAATCCAGGCGAAGTCGTAGGACTCCTGGGTCGTAACGGTGCCGGCAAAACGACATCATTCGATATGGTGCTCGGTCTCGTTAAACCGGAAAAAGGCAAAATTAGCCTCGGCAGCCATGATTTAACAAAATTACCTATCCACAAGAGAGCAAAGCTTGGTATTGGTTACTTGCCTCAAGAAGCATCTAACTTCCGTAAGCTTACTTGCGGCGACAACTTGCGCTTGATTCTCGAATTGAGAAATTTCAATCGTCGCCAGATAGAAGACAGAACTCGCTCGCTACTTGAGCAGTTTGGATTACTGCACTTGATAGACATTCAGTCTATTCAGCTGTCCGGCGGTGAAAGAAGACGTCTGGAAATTGCCCGCTGTTTGGCATGCGAGCCAAAGTTCATTCTTCTTGACGAACCTTTTACAGGCGTTGACCCAATTTCAATCAACGACATTAAAAATCTTGTGCGTCGCTTAAGAGACGACTGGGGCTTGGGCGTTTTGGTCACGGACCACAACCCACGAGCCACACTAAAAATATGCGACCGCTCTTATTTAATTGATCAAGGCAAAATTCTGGTTGCCGGCACAAACTTCGAAGTTGCCGCTTCCCCAATTGCCCGCAAACACTATCTCGGTGAGGACTTCTCAATATGACCTTCGGCGTCAAGATGCTCGATCGCTACATTGCCAATGAATTTTGGCAACCGTTATTGTTTGGTATCGGCATCGTAACAGGTGTCTGGTTCGGTGCTGAACAGCTCCGCACAATCTTCAATTTGATCATGAAGTCCGGCGTGCCAATCACAATGGCATTCGAGATCCTAGGCTTGCACATGCCTGCGGTTATCGTAATGACCATTCCAATTGGTGTATTGCTGGGTACATTGCTTGTATTCAACCGCTTATCAGGCGATTCAGAAATTATTGCCTTGCGCACATCCGGCGTTAGCTTCTACCGAATAATGGTTGCTCCACTTTTGTTTGGATTGATAACTTCTGCCGCCAGTTTCTTCATCAGCGAATTGGTTGTGCCTGCAGCCAACCAAACATCTAAGAAGTTAGAATTCTTGGCACTCTACAAGAGTGAATTGCCAAAAGGACAAGCCAACTTTACTTACATGGAACGCGGCAAAGATCTCAATCTTGATCGTGTTTTCTATGTGGGCTATTCCAACGGCAAAGAAATCTACAACGTCATCGTTCTTGATTTCACAAGAGACAAACTAGTGCAGATTATTGCTGCGTCATCCGGTCTCTGGAATAACGGAGAATGGCTCTTAAACAAGGGACGGACTTATGTCTTAGGCGGCACGAGTGATATCACTCGCATCATGCGCTTTGACCAATTAACATTGCCGGGCGTTCAAAACGTCCAGAAGGCCATGGACACCGGCAAAGTCGCGCCCAAGGATATGAACTTATGGGAGCTTGGTCGCTATATCGACATGCTTAAACAGTCTAATGCCGTAAGTAATGACATTTTGGTGCACTACTACCAGAAATTCTCCAACCCACTTGCGTGTTTGATCGTTGCTCTAGCCGGTGCTCCGCTTGGTCTTTTGGCTCGCCGTTCACGTAACAACATCGGTTTCATCTATTCAGCCGCTATTGTGTTCATTTATTACGTGCTGCAATCGACTTCAGGCGCCATGGGCGAAGCTGGGCGTATCGATCCTCTGCTTGCCGCTTGGTTGCCTAATATCGTCATCGGCAGTTTAGGCGCGGTCATCCTCTACTTCAAAGCCAAATAACTGCTCAAGTCATTCTGAGCAAAGCGAAGAATCTCATAAGTTAAGTTACGAGATTCTTCGGTCGCCAAGCTCCCTCAGAATGACGTTTAGCCGACCTACTAAGTGTTAATACGAATTGACTTAGCTACGATATGCGGTAGCCTAGCCTACGATTAACCTTTTGCACCTGGTCTTCAAGGCAGCTAAATTTGACCTCGCAAACTCAGACTAGCAATAATTCGCAGGAATCCCGGCAAAAGTCGCGACTACTTATCGTATTTGCCTTTGCTCTGCTTTTAGCCAGCGTGCCTGTTTTGCCTCTGAAATTCCTGGGCATCCCAGGACCGGATGGCGACCTTAATCTGGCAAGCATCGGCTCCTTGCCGTGGATTCAGAACCTATTTAACAAACCAAAGCCGACAAAACGCGCATCAGCAGCAACCGCACCAGTGAAGCCTGCCAGTGAAGTTGAATTACTGGATCAAGCAGCAAAGCAATTAGCCGTAGAAATTTCGCGTTCACCATCCGATCCGGCACTCTACAATCGCCTAGGTCTAATTTACTCAGGACTTGGCGAACTTGATGCGGCCGAAGCCCAATTCCAAAAAGCAGTTGAATTAGGCAGGCAAAAACTTGCCAATGCATCGACAACTCTAAAGAGCCAACTGGCGCAGAATAAAAGACAAGAAGCTTCCGAAACGCTCATTGAACAATCAAGTACCAATGTAGAGCTAGCAGCAGCACACAGTAATCTGGCCCGCATCTACGAAAAGCTCGGCGAGCAAGACAAGGTTGTCGCCGAACTCAATCAACTAAATGCACTTACACCAGTTGCTGAACAAGCAAACATTCACAACAAGTTAACAGCCGGCATGAATGCTTCAACCTCACGTTTGTTCATGAATGCACAAACTCTTATGGCATCGGGATTTTTGCCCGAAGCAATCAAGAAATATCAACAAGCAGAACTAGTTAGTCCAAACGTTCCAATTATTCATCAACAATTGGGTCTGGCTAATTTACTCATTCAAAATCACGCTGAAGCCGCGCGCGAATTAGAAAGGGCAGCCGGACTAGATCCAAGAAATGCCGACATACACAACAATTTAGGGCTTGCCTATCAAGCACAAGGCTATACAGGCAAAGCGCGTCACGAATTTGAAACAGCGCTCAAACTAAAACCCAAACTGGCCACAGCCGCGCTAAATCTAGGCAACATCAATTCAGCAGGCGGACACTGGTCGGCAGCAGAAACAGCCTACAGAAGAGCAATTGCCGCCGACGCGCATTCAGCTGTAGCGCACAATAATTTGGCAGCCATTTATTCCATGGAAGGGCGCTACGCCAAAACCTTTGAAGCATTCCAGAAGGCCATTGCAATAGAGCCGAAAATGGCATCTGCTCACTATGGGTTAGGACTTGCTTATTACAATAGCGGAAAATATATAGCTTCAATTCCTGAATTCCGTCAGGCGGCCGCCTTGAACCCCAGCTTGAGCGATGCACAGGCTAAAATAGACGCGGCAGTTAGAAAGTCCGGACAAAACTCGCTTTAATGAAAAACATCGTCCTAATAGGTCCACCAGGCGCAGGAAAAACCAGCTGCGGCAAAATTCTTGCCGAACTTTTGAACAGGGCGTTTTATGACACCGACGCACTGATTGAAGCCCAAGCCGGAAAAAGCGTCAGGGAAATTTTCAGCCAGGATGGCGAAGAGCATTTCCGGCAGCTTGAGACGAATCTCCTCGACGCCCTGATTAATGAGCCGGCAAAGATTTTGCCGTCGGTCAAAACCTTTGTGCTATCCACGGGTGGCGGCACGCCAATTAGAGCAGACAATTTTGCCAAACTTAACAAGATTGGCGATGTTATCCTCATCGAGGCCAACTTAGACGCTCTAACAGAAAGGGTCTGCCAGGTAAGCGGCAGCCGTCCGTTATTATCCGACAGTTCGGCAGACACGCCTCAAACAGCAGCCAGGGCACGATTGACGGAGCTTCTGGCTGTCCGAAACCCAATTTATCAGCAAGCTGGTTACAAGATTGATACAACTCAATTGAACCCGCAGGCAACAGCCCTCAGAGTAATTGACCTTCTCAAGCTAGATGCCTGAAAAATCCGGGCATAATACAATGA
>JAKFVJ010000465.1 GCA_021732245.1 Candidatus Obscuribacterales bacterium
AATGAATTGTATAGAAAGGTCAAAGGTGATCCGCAAGCACTCTTCATTGGACTTCCCGATGAGGTAAATGGCTCATACATTTGCCGCAATGCTCTCTGGGGCATGACCAAATCACCGCAAATGCACCGTGACATAGTCAATTGTTTGATGGTCAACAGCTTCGAGCCAATCTTGCCTTTTGGTTATTTGAAAGAATCGCTTTATCAAGCCAAAGAACAAGTAAAGCTATTCAGGTGGGATAACGCTTCTGAAAGCTTTTTAGATATCTCCTTACCTGCGTCCGATTCACTTTCTAAAGTGACGACTGTTTTTCAAGGCAATGCCCTAAAACAAATTGCTAAGCCACAAAAGATCTCCGGCACTATCTACACCTGGCTTCCTGACGGCACACTGTCTGTTTCCTCAAGCGCTGACGCGCGCAAACATTCAGAGATAATTCTTGATTTGGGCAAACTACCTTGCTGGTTCACGGATTTCATTCAAGTAAATTTTGAAGTGCTTCACTTGCCGGAGCAAAGCGCCCAATGGGGAGCAGATCTACTCTACAAAAACGATATCAATAAAGATTTTGAGCTGAGAAGAAGAACACACGCTCAGATATATCCGAAAACGGTTTTTGCATTACATAGTTTGCCCGAGTGGTCTCTGGGCGGCACGGCTAAACAATTCAAGCTCATGCTACCGCCAGGTAGCGAATTGAAAATCAAATCCATTGAAGTAGTCACACCGGAAACAGTCATGCCCAGTTTGACATTCAAAAACTCCGGCTATTTCGGCACCAAAGGCTATCTGCATATTTCAGACAAAGACAACACTCAAGTAATTGATGTTGATACCAGAGAAATTGCCAATGCCGCCGGAGCACGCATAGAAATAACCAGACCAAATCTCTTGTTTGAATTCCAAAACACAACTGAATCAAGTCGTGTGATTGCTCAGACAATCGATACAGGCAAAAAGGCTTCAGTCACTCTAACAGAAGATAAATTCCCTTCAGCCGGCATCTATGAACTACGCGTCAGAGCCATCGACAGCGCAGGCAATCCTGTCGGATTAGCCAGCGACCATATCGTTATATCCGTCGATTAATTTGGTAAATAGATAGAAGAACAACCAGTCAAAGGCGCAGTCTGTGACCAACAAGCGGCAGTTTTCATCGAGCCTTATCGGACAACGGCTAATTGAAGCCGGCTATTTGACCCAAGAGCAGCTGGATAAGGCTCTTGCGCAGCAGATGGAGACTGGGCTCTTATTTGGCGAAGTCTGCCTTTTGCACGGCTGGATAACCTTTGACCAATTAAAAGAAT
Source organism: Candidatus Obscuribacterales bacterium (assembly GCA_021732245.1). GTDB lineage: Bacteria > Cyanobacteriota > Vampirovibrionia > Obscuribacterales > Obscuribacteraceae > SBAT01. Next base: position 1,308 of record JAKFVJ010000465.1, read on the forward strand.
GCCTGCCTCCTATGAGGAGCAAAATAGGTCAGAGGCTTCTAGAATCAGGCGTCATTACCATGGAGCAGCTTTATCTGGCACTTGTCGAACAGCGCAGCTCAGGATGCCGCCTGGGGCACATCCTTATCGCTCGCGGCTGGGTCGAAGAGTCCAAAATGATGGCTACCAGTCACAATTAAGTCTGGGATGACATTAAATCATGTTTCCTTTGCGGGACATTAACACATCCAATAGACCCCACCCAGTCACGATTATTTTGATCACGATCAATTTAGTCGTCTTACTCTATGAGCTTCATTTAGGCAGTAAGGGTTCAAGTGAGTTCATCGTCAAATATGGCATGGTTGCAGCGCGCTTCCTGAATAATCTAGACGGTCAACAGCTTTTTACTCTTCTTAGCTCTACATTTCTACATGGAGGAATATTTCACTGCGTCTTCAATATGTGGTTCCTTTGGGTGTTTGGCGACAACGTAGAAGATTATCTAGGTAGTTTCACTTACTTGTTGTTTTATCTGTACTGTGGTTTTAGCGCCGACATAATCGCGTTAGCAGCTCAACCGACAATTAATATTCCGACTATTGGCGCCAGCGGAGCAGTCGCCGGAGTACTAGGTGCCTACATCGTCTTGCACCCTGACGCTAAGGTAGTCTCTACCCATCCTATCTTAGGCTGGTTCAAACCGATAACTATTCCTGCCTACTGGTATTTAGGAATTTGGTTTGCGATGCAGCTAATAAGCGGCTGGCAAGGATTTTTAAACCCAATAGAACAAGGTGGAGTTGCCTGGTGGGCTCATATTGGCGGATTTCTCGGCGGTGCTCTGTTTGCTGCCTTTATGCCGCGTGATTATCCTGAAGGCCAAACCAAGACTGAACCCGAGAAATACTCATTTGGTCATCAAGCTTTCGTGCTCTTGTTTTTGTCACTTATCGTCTCAACAATACTTACTTGGCAGATTCAGTTAAATAAAAGTCGACACAAAAGATCGCTGCCTACTTTCACCGTAGCATCTGTCACAACAGATAACACTCTAAACAAATCATTTGCACGCAAACATGGTTGGACAGGCACCAACAAGGCCATTAGCATTCCACTCAATGCAAAACAATCACTCTGGATTTTTGGACACACTTGGATAAATCTCCCAAGCAAGAAGTCCTTTAACCAAGTGATAATTGCCAATTCAGCAGGTTGGTTAGACTTCGCTTCAAAAGCAAAGCCGGTGCAATTCTTCTGGGGCAATATTAAGAACAAACCAACATCAATTATCAATGCCCTTAAAGCAGATCTGCAATATGAACCAATCAGTGGGGCACTAATACGTGGGAAACTTTATCTGTTTGCGAAAAGACTTGAAGATATCGATTTGCTGGTTGTCGACAACCCTAAAGACAAGCCTACAGCCTGGAAAATTCGTCAAATCCCACTACCAAAAGCTGCTCAGAAATTGAGACTGGGTAGCGCTTGTCTTACGACTTCCGACCACTTGTATGTTTACGGTCACGTGCCATTCGATGCCAACAACAATAATCTTGTGCTGGCTCGTTTCCCTCTTGCCGATCTAACTCAAATTCAATGGCAATATTTCAGCGGATTTAAATCAGGGAAAGAAAGCATTTGGTCGAACGATTTTATGCAAGCAGTAGTACTGGCACGGAATGTACCCAAGGAAATTGCCATTACAAAAGTGAATCCCAAAATTGGATTCGTAGCAACTTACATGGCGCCTCAAGGATCACAAATTATGCTTTTACAGGCACCTAATCCCGAAGGACCCTGGTCGTCACCACTGGTTGCTTTTCAATGCAACAAGGGACAAAAATGCATTGCCTACGAAGCGATTAACCACCCTGAATTGTCACAGAAGAACCTCGAGCTTGTTGTTTCTTTCTTTGGTGATAAGTGCCCCCAACCAACGCGGCAAATTCCGCAGTTTGTTCATATCACCCTGTCAGAAGCGGACAAAGAGCCCAAGCAAAGCCCCAGAAAGAGCATGGATTATCAATTCAGCACAAATTTTTAAGTATTTAAAAGGAACTTCGACTCTCCGGCAGCATCATTGGCACAGTCCAAACTGTTCATTTACAGAAGGACGGAGGAGACACCATGCGAAATCTAGCTATAGGTTTGGGCATTTGTGCAATTGTCATTGCTTTGGCGTTTGCCCTGCCACATTTGATGCCTGGAATTGACCGCAACACTTATTATCCGACAACAGCCGATACTTCTATTTATGCCGAACAGCAACCGGCAGTGATGGTTGAGCCTATTCCGGAGACAGTCTCGGTAGTTCGCAGACCGGCAATTGTGGAAACCAAGGTCATTAGACGACCGGTAACAAGAACAAGAATAGCCGCCAGAAGACCCGTTTTGGAAGAAAAAGAAGTGGAATATGATGATAATGGCCGAATTGAAAAGATCGAATACGACTATGATCACCATACAGGAAGAAACTTCCTGAGCAAAATAGGACACAAGATCTTCCACTAAAGGGCTAGTTCAATTAGGCGCTTTCATCAGGACACGTCCTGACGACAAGCGTCTGGTTATTTGCTGGTCATCGAAATACGTGAGCAATGCCATTGCATACTTACGCGATGTGCCTAAAGCTTGTCTAAATTCACCAGGGGCGATGTCTTTCTTCTTCTGCCAGAGATCAGCAATTACGCGGTGGCATTTCTCAATGGTTTCTTGAAGAGCAGCAAATTCATAAGCAACAATGGTTGCTTCATTTTGCTTCATCATTTCCGCAAGTGTTTTCTCAACTGCTTTGCTGTCGGTCTTTAGCCTGGTCGCCAACTCGTCAATTTCGAGGCACATGTTTTCAGAAAGTATTTTGCGTATACCTGTACACAAAGCCTCGTGCTTTGCAGAATTTATATCGTTATCCTTTTGTCCGACTATTGTTAGTTTGTCGCCGCGCTGTTCGATTTGGCCAAGCGATATAAGCCTACTTACCAGAGCCTGAAAAACAACTCGTCTTGCTGTCGGCAAAATTTTGCTTCGAACTGCTTCTTGTGTATTGGGTAAACACTCAAGAATTGCCTTGAATAAATTATCTTGCTTGTCTTTCGACAGTATTGAATCAGCGGCTTGCACTAATTCACCTTGTAAGAGGGTGCCTAAAGCAGATGATGCCGGCGGCAAGAATTTAGCAAGTTCGGATGTAGGTAAAATTCCTTGTGGAGACAATTGCAAATAAGCAGACAAGGCTTTTTCAAAGTCTTCATCCGACAAGAACCCACCTAACTGCAAAAGTTTTTCTTTGGTCAACCAGCGAGGCGGGTTAAGTAGCAATACCCTACCACCTAATATCGTGTCGTCAGACAAGCGAATAATGAGCCTGTCTTGAATGCGAGCAATAAGTGGCTCCTCAAAAGCAATCTTTGCCACACTACCGGTAACAAAGCGCACATGCCCTATTGCTTCTTTGGTACCATGATACACACGAACATCTTGACCGGCAATTGTTTTAACGGTTTCACTTGTATCGCGGTGAGTTGCAATTGCCACAATAAGCACATCTGCAGGCGTGTGATCTTCCTTCAACAAGACATCACCACGTTCTAAATTTTCTTTACTGGCCAAATTGACAGCTACTCTTTGACCAGCAAAGGCTTTATCAATGGTTTTGCCAAAGGATTCCAAACGGCGAATCTTCGCTCTTAGATTTCGTTTTCCGACAAGCACTTGATCGCCTGTACTTAATTCACCATCAACAAGTGTGCCTGTTACAACTGTGCCAAATCCGGATTTTGTAAAGACTCGATCAATTGGAAGGAAGAAAGTCTTGCCGTTTTCTTTTGCTCGATATGCGGCACATGATTTGAAAATAGCTTCTTTGAGTTCTGCCAGTCCTGTTTCTTTGATTGCTGAAACCGGCACAACACCAATTGAATGCAATCCGTATTCCTGTAAGAGTGATTCTATTCTTTGTCGAGACGACTCAATGCGCTCACTGTCACAAGTATCTATCTTATTCAATGCCACAAGGACATTTGGTACACCCAGAAAAGACAAAATCCGCATATGCTGAATTGTCTGCGGCATAGGTCCTTCATCGGCGGCGACAACAAGCAAAGCCATATCAATGCCGCCGACACCGGCAAGCATGTTCTTAAGAAATTTCCCATGTCCAGGCACGTCAACAAAACCAACCACCATGTCATCAAGTGACAGGTGAGCAAAACCCAGATCGGTTGTCATCTGGCGTTCTTTTTCTTCCTTCAAACGGTCAGGATCAATGCCTGTGAGGGCTTTGAGCAAGCTCGTTTTGCCATGATCCACGTGTCCGGCAGTAGCGACTGTGAAGTAACGCATGATGCTTTCTTAAGAATGCTTCCTTAGCTATGACCAATACCCTCAATCCTACTAGGAAGTAGAATTTTCTATGCAAAATTCCACATAGCTTCATAGAGGGCGCCTTCGTGATTCACCAGTTAATCGACCCAATTCTCACATCCATCAAGGACACCGTAGCCGCATGGGGCTATGTCGGTGTAGCTGTGATGATGGCTATTGAATCCGCCAACATTCCTCTGCCTTCTGAAGCAATCATGCCGACTGCAGGCATTTTGGTGCAACAAGGCAAAATGAATTTCCACCTTGCTGCATTGGCCGGTGCCATTGGTTGCTTAATTGGTTCCATTCCGTCTTACTTCTTGGGTCTCTATGGTGGCAGACCCTTCTTAGAAAAATTCGGCAAGTTACTTTTGCTGAAGTCCCATGATCTTGATCTAGCAGATAAGTGGGTAGCCAAATACGGTGACATGACATTCTTCATCTGCAGAATGTTGCCTGTTGTACGCACCTTCATTTCATTCCCGGCAGGTGTCTTAAAAGCACACTTTGCAATGTTTTGCGTCTTCACCTTTATTGGCTCCTTGATCTGGTGCTACTTCCTCACCTGGGTTGGTATCAAGTTCGGTGAGAACATGGAAGTGTTCGTTGATCTCTGGCACAAATTCGACATAGCCATTGTGCTTATCGGCGGCAGCGGATTTGCTTATTACCTCTATAGACATTTGAAGTCGGAATGACAAATTCGCTAAAGCGAATTTGTCATCCTGAGCGAGCTTGAGACGAACCTGTGGTTCGTCGAATGCGAGTCGAAGGATCTTCCGCAACTAAACGAAGTTAGACTTCAGGTTACTTGTCCAACTTATTTACGATACTGTCTTCTGCGAGTCTCTTGCCTGATTTCTAGAAGCTCACGCAAGAGGGCTTTTCTATTTGGACCGTCCCAGTCTTTGAGCCATTCAGTTACGGCTTGTTGAATCATGCCGCTCTTATCCGGTGAGTTGGTGCCGTAGGCGCGCTTCAACTCCAGCCAAATAGACTGCAAGGCAGCTAGTTGTTCAGACGGCATCTTAATCGTGTAGGCAATGTATTTGCCGCTGGCGTGACTGCCGGCAGTTAACTCGGGCAGCTCCAGATCAAATTCGTTTTCAGCTTCGGCGGCATCATTTTGAGCCCACTTTTCGTGGACCTCATTGGCTTCGTCATTGTCACCAAAAGGCATTTGATTGTTCAAACCTGAAAGAGGATCAACTGCCACCTAATACCACCTCGCAAGAGATGCCCCAATTGTACATTCAAAAGTCGTTTTGAGACGGGCTTTGTAGGCAGTGCCTTCTTTGAAATGCGAGTGAATATCGTAAGGCTACGAAGGCAAATATGCCCGAAAGCCCAAGCCCCATGGGAATCTCACCATCTCAACCCTTGATTTTTCAGAGAATAAAACGACAATATCCAATACACCCTCTAGTCGACATAATGTCGACACAAGGTACTTAAATGCTCTACGAAGTTATTCGAGAAATTGTTAGCCGAATTGCACAGGACAAAGTCCTTATGGGCTTAATTGTCATTCTCGTGCTTGGCTCTTTCTGGGGCGGCATGCAAGTAAAACACGGCTCAGAAGGCGGCTATGACAGAGAAGTTGCCGAACCTGTACAGGCGGAAAAACCTATCGAGCAAAAGCCGGCTGCCGAAGCTCCAAAACTCGACGGCTCCCTGGCATGTGATTTTGTGAAGTGGTGGTTGACAAGCGCCATGGACTATTCTTCATCCGGCGCCCAACAAGCAAAAAGTAAGGCTTTTGGCTGGATGACTCCTGAAGCTCAAGAAGCTTTTAAGACTGCTTTCTGGTCACCTGACATCGCTGCCGGTATAGCCGCTGGGCGCATCAAGGCTCAATATCACCTGGCTGATGTGCAGACAGTGGCTGTCAATCCGGATGGCTCAATTGTTGTTTGCGCCAATGGGACTTTCGTGTACCAAGCCGGCGGTCAGCCAACAAGCCAGCAGATGCAGACGGACTATTTGGTCCGTAAAGACCCATCAGGTCTACGTATTGCCGGACTCTACAACAGGGTTGCGCCTGTAGTCAGCTCATCGACTTATTAGTTCTTTTGTATCCCTAAGACTGTTACCTGGCACCACTTTGCAGTCAGTCTTATGCTATATTCTTCTGTCCTTGCGTCTCACCAGACAATATTGTCAAGAGACACAATGTGCCGAGGTAGCTCAGTCGGTAGAGCAGAGGACTGAAAATCCTTGTGTCGCCAGTTCAATCCTGGCTCTCGGCAAATTTTTTACGCTTCAAGATTTGGATAGACAGCAGTGCGTGGTGGCACTACTGCAGCGTCAGCCACTTGGGTTCCACATGTAGTGCAGAAGTTAGCCGCCGCCGGCAATGGCTTATTGCACGGAGTGCAATGTTTTTCTTTTGGTTGACGCTGTCCTTGTT
>JAKFVJ010000245.1 GCA_021732245.1 Candidatus Obscuribacterales bacterium
CTGGCAGCCATTTCCAACGGCGGTGTTCCAAATTTGGATGTGGTTCTCTGCTTTGATGTTTCAGGCTCAATTGACGACCAAACACCCGTCACATTCATTCGTCGCCGCTGGTTAACCAACAAAATTGTCTATGACATTCCATCAACCAGATCCGGTTCGCCTGTGCAACCTCAAGCCAAAGGTCCACTCTACGACATCATCGGACCACCAGCCACGGGAACCCGCTCCAATGGTGTTTACCCGCAGCACTTATCGCTGACAAATCAGTCTGACGTACGCTGGCCGCTGGTATTTAGCGAACAATCAGGCGTCACAGGTTCAGCAGTCGGCTTGAGAGGCACTCCCAATGTCGGCAAACCACCAGGCAATTGCCCACCAGGGACAGCTGGTATTGGCAATCAATACACTTACACGGATGTAGTTGTAAACATTGACGGCAATAACACATTTGGCGGAGTGAATATTGATGGATACAATTTCCCCGACGTGGCAACTCTTGTGGAGGCATCACGCGGAAATTTGGAAAACAATACAAATTACGTCAACTCAAGAGCCAACACCTCGCTACCCAACATACAACCCAAAGCAGGCTATCAAGCAAAATACTTCGAATTAGCAGCCAAAGAACTTCACCCGCTAGTCGACGCTCAGCAGGCAGCCGCTGACTTCTTCACCATTATGAACACGAACACTGATGGTCACTTTGGTCTTGTAGCCTTTGCCGACGCAGCCGGCAGCAGCGCCACAAGCACGCAAAGTCTGTACAACGTAGATTCAAACTACACAACAGCCGGCACAGGCAATTTTGCCACACCACAAATTGTTCTTGATCCTACAGCAACCAATACCAACTATGATGCTGTAATCGACGTTCTTCCTGATACTAGAGCCACCACAGGCACCAATATCGGCGATGCACTTGATGAAGCAGTTACGCAATTGAAAAATCGCAGCAGAGCCGGCTCTAAAAGGGCAATCGTGCTCTTTACTGATGGACAACCGACAGTCGGACAACCACTCTCTTCCGACCCTTGGACAAATGCTCGTAAGGCTGCACAAAACGCCAAGGCTCAAGGCATCCCTGTTTACACAATTGGACTTGCACAAAATTCAGAGATTATTCCCGGCGAGGTAGCTATCCTTAACGACACAAATTCCAACACCGCTAGTGGTGGGATTGCGGCAATTGCAGGTAACGGCGGCAAATTCTTCTTGGTCACCAAGACTTCTGATCTGCGCAAGACATTTGAAAATATTGCCCGTCAACTGGTGCAATTGGTCAAATAGGATGAGGCAATAAGAAGATGGTACTCGGCACAAGAGAACATAGACAGTGGAAAATTAGAACCGCGCACGGCTCTAACATTGTAGAACTTGGGGCGATCATAACAATAATGACCGTGATCGTCCTATTCTGCATAAATGCCGCTGTGGTTTTAATGGCAGGCAATATCAACGATAGAGCATGTCGTGACGCAGCACGTGCCGCTGCCCAAGCAAGCACATCCACATCTGCACAGCAACAAGCACAAGCGGCTCTGAAAACCTACACATCTTCCAACAGCTTTGTCGGCAATCCAACTTTTTCCAGCAGTGACTTTGTTTATGAAGACTTCGCCGGTAATCCGCCTCCTGACACTTCGCCATTTGTGTCAGTAACAACTACGCTGACAGCAAAAATTCCAGCACCAGCATTCTGGGGAATGACATTCGGCTCCTCCGGCAACATCGATATGAAACAGACTTACTCTTTCCCCATCGTCAAGACGCAGCTCTATTTGAACTGACAAAATGTGCTATCGAAACGCATTTTGTCATCCTGAGCAAAGCGAAGGATCTACCGCAACTTGTAATACGCTTCGCTTAAAACCCGGATCCCGTCGGCATCTCCTGGTCATTTGGAGCACTTATTTGCCCTTGCCCCTGGTTATAAGTTTGCTGCGGCTCAGAGGCACGCATTTGTTGCTGCAACTCCAAAAGCTTATCTTTCGCCCTGGGCAGCTCCTTGTCATCCGGCAAGGCCAATCTGATGTAAGCGCTGTACTCATTTATTGCCGATGTTTTGTGGCTTTCCAACTCAAATAATTTTGCCAAATTCAAGTGCGCTTGCGCAGAACTTGGATTCACCGCCAACACCTTTTTCCAACACTCCATTGCGCCCTGATGATTTCCTTTGGAAACATTGGCAATACCAAGATTGATTAACACCTCTTCCAAGTCGAGTCCGTGCGCGCGTAACTCACCTTCCCGCTCCAACATTCTGTTGTATTGAACAGCCGCCCCACTCCAATTATGTTGCCTCATATACAACCAGGTAAGCGCCATCCAGGCATCCATATAAGTCCAGGGTTGATCACCAAGCGCATGAATATAATTGGACGTTGCAGAATCCAAATAGTTTTGCTTTTCCATCAACTGCCCGTAAAGAAAGAAAACTCTTGAGTTCGGACCTTCAAGATCGCTGAGAGCCATTGCTAGTTCTCTATCTGCCTCGTTGTAGCGCTCATTACGAATGAGCACTTCGCCTAGTTCAGCATGTGTTTCACCACAAGGTCCCATCGTTTGCTCAATAGATTTCTTGTAGGCTTCAATTGCCTTCATATCCATTTTCTTTTTCTTATAGCACTGCCCCAGCTGAAAATAGGCCTTTGGATTGTAGTTGTTGCGAGCAAAATAGATAGCCTGCAAAAAAGCGTCGATGGCGCCGTCATAGTCACCTATCTTCATGGCTTGTTCGCCTGCCATAAAATTTGCCTGCGAAGGCTCAACCGTGTTTTTACCTTTCGGTTGATCAAGTTTGAATTTGGCACTTGCTTCCGGAATGCCGAAAATGCCACCAGCGAAAACAACTGTGCCAAATACTGCGGTGACAATCTTGACGCGGACGCTATTCAATTTTGTTAGCCTCAACTTCAATCTGCACAAAGCCAAATAAATAAAGCATGGTTGCTAAAGCTAAATAGAGTAGACCCGCCTGCCAAACACCAATATGCGGCAAACTAGACACATTTGTAACAACTGCGTTCCAGGTCCAGGCAATAAACGCTATCGGCAAAACCACAACCAAGCCAAAAACGCCCATTATCAAAATGGTAAATACTATTGCAGCGGCTAAAGGGTGGAATTGATAGACTTTCATAGACGGTTGCCTGTCTTAGTCAGCGAGCATATCCTTGAATGCAGCTTCGTCTATTACCGTTATACCCAATTCTTCGGCGCGTGCCAATTTTGAGCCAGGGTTGGCTCCGACAAGCACAAAACTTGTCTTTTTCGAGACTGATGACGCCGTTTTTCCGCCATTTATCTTAATCAAACGCTCCACGGCGTCCCGGTCGTCCGACAGGGTGCCTGTTATGACAAAAGTTTGCCCCTCAAACCTGTTGCTTAATTTTTGTCTCTCAGAAGCGTTACCTTCCATTTTGACCCCGGCCGCCTTTAGTCGTTTGATTAAATTTCGGCTGGCGTCTTGTGCGAAATAATGAACAATTGCCTCACCGATTTTTTGTCCAATGCCTTCCGTCTGAGCCAGATCTTCAACTGTGGCTGCTGTCAATTCGTCAATGGAAATAAATCGCTCAGCTAATAATTCAGCAACTGAAGCCCCCACATGAGGAATGCCCAGTGAATAAACAAAACTGTCGAATGCTCGCGTTTTAGAAGCCTCAATGTTGGTTAAAACAGTTAAGACATTTTTCTTAACGGCACCTTCCTTGGTCAGCATCGACTCTACTTCGGAAAGTTTCTTTTCGTTGAGATAGTAAAGATCTGCCGGATCGCCAATCAGTTCGGCTTCAAGCAATTGTTCTACCAGGGATTCGCCCATCCCTTCAATATCCATGGCATCGCGACTTACAAAATGTTCAATCCGTCTTCTGCGCTGAGCCGGACAAGCAAAAGCATTGGGGCAGCGAATTACAACTTCACCTTCCGTCTTCACCAATTTTGCGTGACAAACTGGACACTTGGTTGGATAAACAACTTCGACAGCGGTCTTTGGTCTTTTATTCAATCGCACGGAAATGATTTCGGGAATAATATCGCCTGCCTTGCGTACGACAATGGTGTCACCTTCGCGAACGTCAAGTCGTTTTATCTGATCATAATTATGCAGCGAAGCTCGCTTTACCGTCGTGCCGGCCAATTGCACCGGCTTCAAATTGGCTACTGGAGTAACAGCACCTGTGCGTCCCACTTCATAGGAGATTTCTTCAATAACAGTATCTGCTTCTTCCGGCGGATACTTGAAGGCAACTGCCCAACGAGGGCTATGGGATGTTGCTCCCAGTTGATTCCAAAGACGGCGGTCATCGAGTTTTACAACCACTCCGTCAGTTTGATAATCAAGTTGATGGCGTCTTTCATGCCAATACTGACAAAATTCCTTGACGCCATTAATGCCCTTCACTCTCTTTCTATTTTTATTGACAGGCAGCCCATATGAAGCGAGCATCTCCAGCGACTCTTCGTGACTTTGCGGTTCTTTCAATGTCTTATCGGTGACATAAGCAAAATACGTCCACAGGGAAAGCTTGCGCTTAGCCGTCACGCGCGGATTTTTTTGACGCAAAGAACCAGCAGCGGCATTTCTTGGATTGGCAAAAGTGGCATCTCCTGTTTCTTCCAACTGCTTGTTCAGCGCGGCGAATCCTGACACTGGCATGTAGACTTCGCCACGGACCTCAAGCATGTCCGGAATGGGGAAGGTTTTTGTTGCCGTGAGAGACTGCGGCAAGTCTGCAATTGTCTTCAAATTGAGAGTAACATCTTCGCCGACTTCACCGTTGCCCCTAGTGGCACCTTCGACAAATTTGCCTTTCTTGTAAGTCAATCCGATAGATAAGCCATCAATTTTTAGTTCGCAGACATAGGCTAGGGAATCTGCCTGTTTGGGATCTAAATCCAGCCCCTTCACAATTCGCTCCTGCCATTTATCCAATTCCTCAAAGGACATAGCATTAGCCAGACTCATCATCGGCACACGATGCTTCACTTCGCCAAATTCCGTGCTGGGTGCGCCAGCGATCTTTTGAGTCGGGCTATCCGGCGTCAAAAGTTCTGGGAATTTTTGTTCAAGATTTTGCAACTCTCGAAAAAGTTGGTCAAATTGTCCGTCGCTAATCTCAGGCTTATCTAGCACGTAATAACAAAAGTTATAGTGCTCGATTTGACGCTTCAATTCATCAACGCGCTCGCGTGCTTGATTTAAGTTCATGGACGAGGTCTTAGTTAAGTCCTTCTCTTGAAAGAATTACACAGTCGCCTTGTGCAGTACCGGAGCAAATAGCCGCAGCGCCCAATTTGGAACCACGACGCTCCATTTCACGAGCCAAAGTCAAAAGAATTCTGGCGCCGGAAGCACCAATTGGATGACCCAAAGCAATTGCTCCGCCATTTACGTTGACCTTAGATTCATCGATGCCCAGCATTTTCATAGAAGTCAGCGCAACGGAAGCAAACGCCTCATTTATTTCAACCAAGTCAAGATCAGATGCTTTCAGTCCGGCTTTATCGAGCGCTTTCTTGGTAGAAAGAGCAGGCACTGTAGCCAAATAAGGGACATCTTGACCGATGGAGGCGTGGCTTACGATTTTGGCAATTGGTTTTAGTCCCAATTCTTTGGCTTTGTCATGACTCATGATCAAAAGAACAGCGGCACCGTCATTGATACCAGGAGCATTGCCGGCCGTAACTGATCCGTCTTTCGTGAAGACCGGCTTCAGTTTTTCCAGCGCTTCTATTGTGGTATCAGCACGCGGACCCTCGTCAGTTTCAATTGTCTTTGCTTGTCCTTTGCCGGCAGGTACTGACACAGGCAAAATTTCCTTGGCGAAAACACCACCTTGCACGGCCTTTACGGCACGCTGGTGACTACGCAATGCCCAGGCATCTTGCTCCTTGCGCGACACCTTCAATTCATCGGCAACATTGGCACCATGCACAGCCATGTGCACGGAAGCAACTGGACATTCCAGTCCGTCAGCCAGCATGGCGTCTTTGAAATTCACATGCCCCATGCGCTTACCAAACCGCGCAGCATTTGCTTCAACAATATAAGGAGCTTGGCTCATGGACTCCATGCCACCAGCCACGATAATTTCACCGTCTCCTGCACGAATGCGCAGATCACCTATTGTTACAGCACGCATTCCGGAGGCACAAACTTTGTTGACCGTCGTTGATTCACAAGTATTGGGCAGACCAGCTTTAAGAAGAGCTTGCCTTGAAGGTATTTGTCCACAACCGGCTTGCACAACTTGTCCAAGAATAACTTCGTCAACTTGCTCGCCTTTTATTTTGTTGCGTTCCAAAATAGCCTTAATCAGCGGATGTGCGAGATCAACAGCCGATACTGAACTCAATGCTCCACCCAATTTCCCAAATGGTGTGCGCAAACCATCGACAATTACCGTCTCAACCATGATTCAAAACCTCAATAGAATCCTATGACGCTTCGCGTTGCCAACATGGCAAACCCGAAGCAACAACACGTTTATCCTACCGCCATTAGGATTTTCCTGCTTTACCTAAGGTTCTCTTTCCAGCTCATTTAATTTCTTTTATTTAGTCCTTGATTTATGATAGTCAGTAGGTCTCGCGTCATCGGCTAGCGAAGGTATTCGGAATGAACTCATCATTTCCCCAGGGCAACCAACCTGCGCCCGAAGCAAACGCCACTCCGCAGATAGATTCCGGCAGGCGTGTTGTCGCCCTGGTCATAGATGTCGCCGCCAGCTACCTGTTGGGAATAGTGCTTTCCCTAGTCCCTTTTATCAGCCAGTTCCTACCCTCCCAGGCAGTAATGATTACCTTCTTGTTAGTGCGGGATGCTCTTTTTGAAGGTCGCGGAATAGGCAAAAACCTGATGGGCTTACGCGTGGTAGATGCCGCCACGGGTAGAAGTCCTACTATTTTGCAGTCCGTGCAAAGAAACCTCATATTTTTTGCACCATACGTTGTCCTCTACATGATGGGCATTGTTTTACGCTTTGTGCCCATCCCATGGCTCAACCAGGGCATTTTGGACATAGTAAACCTTGTGGGCATGGTTTACGTGGCAATTGTCATCCCAATTGAAGGATGGCGCGTCTGGCACAGCGAAGACGGACAGCGCATAGGCGACGAAATTGCCGGAACAAAGCTTGTCGAATCCAATATGGATTTCTCCAACGCCATTCCGCGCTAGAAATTGGAATTTTCTAAGGTAGTGAATAGATAACCCAGGCAAGGAAAAGACACTAAATGTGTCTTCGAAAAACGCAGCTCGCGCGTTATATAATAACCACCCTATGGTGAAAACAGCTTTTGTCTGGGGCCCAATATCCAGCTTTTCTGGACCGCTCATCTCCTCGTTGTTAAACAAGGGATGGCACGTTCACGTTGCCTGCAAATCGGCGTTCAACCTATTGGGTATGTCGCCATTGGATTTGCCGTCGGCAGCACAGTCCGCTCTTGAGAAATCATTGGGCGGTCATGAGCAATTCCGCACCTTTTCCGAGCGCTTACGTTTTTTCCCACCAGGCGAAGTCGACAAGAACGTTGACTATGATGCGCTAATATTTTGTCCCTTGCCACCAAACTTTGATGAGGCTAGAGCACCACGTGCGCCATGGGCTGCCGGTGAACTAGGCAACGTCGCCAAACTTCTGCGCGGCGTACCTGCATTTCTTGTTTCTTCCATCTGGGGCGGTGTACAAAACGATTATGTCGTTCCGGAAGAAATTGAATTTGCCAGACGCAAACCACAAAGCCAGTGGGAAAACGTTTGCCAGCAATATGAAATACGTTTGCTCAACGAGATAGGCGGACTGGAAACAAACTGGCATTTGATTAGACTTCCCCTAATGACAGGAACAACCACGACCGGCTCCGTGCAAAATTTCAGTGGTCTTCTAGGCTTTTTGCAGTCAGTAACTGAAGTTGAACGCCATCCGGAAGCAGGCAAGGTCTTCAAACTCAATTACAATCCTGATTCCACGCTGTGGTTCATGCCTGTGGATTCGGCGGTGCAAATATTCACACAGGTGATTGAAGACAACTA
>JAKFVJ010000023.1 GCA_021732245.1 Candidatus Obscuribacterales bacterium
TCATTCACCCAATAGCAAGGACATGATGTTCCGGTTTAACAATGCGTTTAAGGTTAAGCCGATTCTATCTCAGAGAGATGTTCACACAATTCAAAAGTTGTATAGCACTTTAGATTAGAACTGGTATTATTGGCCCATGAAAAAGGCAGTCTCGACCCATACGCTTCAAAAATATAAGCAGTCTGGTCGCAAAATTGTGGCTCTGACGGCCTATGACTATTCAACTGCCAAAATGCTCGATCAGGCAGGCGTAGACTTGATTCTAGTCGGCGACAGCTTGGCGATGGTGGCTCTCGGGCACAAGACAACGCATGCCGTAACCGTCGAAGAAATGCTCCATCACACCAAAGCTGTGACAAGGGGTGTTGAGAACGCCTTTGTCGTGGCTGACCTTCCTTTTATGAGCTACCAAGTCGACTTAACCCAGGCAATTACGAATGCCGGACGATTTATTAAAGAAGCTGAAGCTCAAGCCGTGAAATTGGAAGGGGCTACTGACTTAAACATCGAAATTATCACCCGCTTAGTAGGCATGGGTATTCCTGTGATGGGACATTTGGGCTTTACTCCACAATCAATTCACGGACTGGGTGGAACACGAGTACAGGGCAAGAAAGCAGAAGAAGCCGTAAAACTTATGAAAGATGCTGTAGCACTTCAAGATGCGGGCGTATTTAGTCTTGTACTGGAAATGGTGCCTGCATTTGTGGCAAAGCTAATTACAGAAAAACTGACTATTCCTACAGTGGGAATTGGTGCAGGCAATGCTTGCGATGGGCAAATTCTTGTCACTGACGATTTACTTGGAAAATACACGGACTTTCATCCTCGTTTTGTCAGACGCTATGCAGAGTTTTCCAAGGATAGCCAACAAGCAGTTGCTAATTACGCCAACGATGTGATGAACCAAACTTTTCCAAGCGATGAAGAGTCGTTTTCTTTGGCTAAATCAGAAGAAGACGAATTATTTGAACTCCTCAACACATCAACACTACCTACGTGGCCGAGCATCTAATGCAAGCTACTATGCAATTAGTTGAAACAGTCAACGACTTAAAGAAATGGCGACATGCCAAATCCGGACGTGTGGGCTTTGTGCCGACAATGGGAGCCTTGCACGAGGGGCATATGTCTCTTGTGCGCCGCGCCAGACAAGAATGTGACTCCGTTATCGTATCCATCTTCGTCAACCCGCTACAGTTTGGTCCACTGGAAGACTTGAA
Source organism: Candidatus Obscuribacterales bacterium (assembly GCA_021732245.1). GTDB lineage: Bacteria > Cyanobacteriota > Vampirovibrionia > Obscuribacterales > Obscuribacteraceae > SBAT01. Next base: position 1,224 of record JAKFVJ010000023.1, read on the forward strand.
CAAGTATCCGCGTCCTCTGGAGAAGGATCTTGAACTTTGTCGCAGCGAAAGCGTCGACCTTGTTTTTCATCCATCCGTTGAAGAGATGTACACACCAGGTGGTAGCGAAACAACTAAAGTCGTTCCACCGACGGCACTCACATCGAAATTATGCGGCACATTTCGTCCTGGACACTTCACTGGCGTCGCCACAGTTGTTTTAAAGCTCTTCAACATGGTCGAGCCAACCGTTGCCTATTTCGGTGAAAAAGACTACCAACAGCTCATGGTCATTCGCAAGATGGTTGCTGACTTAAATATCCCCGTTGAGATAGTCGGCGTTCCAACTAGTCGTGACAAAAATGGACTAGCACTAAGCTCACGCAACGTTTACTTAAATGATGAACAAAGACTTTTGGCTCCTGAGCTTCACTCAATTCTCTCCAAAGTAAAAGATGAGACGCTAAATAAAGGCGTATCACTCAAATACTCGCTGGCTCGCCACCGCGAACTCATTCGTCAACTTCCAGGGACGGAATTACAATATCTGGAAGCATGCGACGCCGACACGCTGGCAGAGCTCGAAGAAGCTCGCCTGCCGATGGTTATACTTGTCGCAGCAAAACTTGGCGAAGTACGGCTTATCGATAATCTGGTTGTGCGGGAATAATTATCTAGCCGCAGCAGTTGGAGCGTCGCTAACTATGGCATTGGCTTTGATTACTCGCGAATACCACTTGCCGCTGTCTTTTACCGTGCGCTTGAGTGTCTTGTAGTCGACATGCGTTACACCAAAGCGCTTGGAGAAACCATGCGCCCATTCGAAATTGTCCATCAAGGACCAGACGAAATAGCCACGTACATCGACACCATCATTGATGGCTTCGTGCACTTGAGTTAAGTGATCTTTGATGTAATTTAATCGTCGTGGATCACGCACTTGTCCGTCGGCAGATACTTCGTCTTTGAAAGCGGCTCCGTTTTCGGTGATGAAAACTGGGGGCAATTTGTATTCTTTGTGCATGCGGTTGAGCAAGCCACGCAATGACGGAGCATTTACTTCCCAACCCATTTCTGTATATTCGGAACCTGGGATTTTGTCTACAGTGCCTTTGGCGTTTACCAGAGTGCGGAAGTAATAGTTGACACCAACGAAGTCCAATTTCTGCGAGGTGAGGGCTAAGTCACCAGGTTTTACGTCAGGAACCAAATTGCCTCTTTCTTTCCAGGCACCAGCTGGATAGTGGGCTTTGAGAATTGGATCGAGGAACCAGCCGCTATCCCTTTCCCAAGAACGCTGTGCAGCTTCTACATCAGCTGGTGAATTTGTTTCAGGTTCAGCAGGTGAAAGACTGAAAACAATGCCGACGTTTGCATTTGGTTGATCGGCGCGAATCGCCTGAACCGCCATACCGTGTCCAACCATTAAGTTGTGGGCCACTTGCAGAGCGGTTTTCTCATCTTTGATTCCAGGAGCGTGTTCGCCTGTGCGATTGCCCAAGAATGAAATTACCCAAGGTTCATTTATTGTCATCCAGTTCTTAACGCGATCACCTAGGCGTCTGACCATGCATGCTGAGTAATCAGCGAAATAACCCAATACATCTCTGTTTGTCCAACCGCCTTTATCTTGTAGCTCTTGCGGCAAGTCCCAGTGATAAAGAGTTGCATACGGTTCAATACCGGCTACTAAGAGTGAATCAACCAGACGATCATAGAAATCCAATCCTACCCAATTAACAGGTCCGGATCCGTTTGGTATCACCCGCGGCCACGATACTGAAAAGCGATAAGCCTTGATGCCCATATCGCGCATGAGATTAACGTCCTCAGCAAAACGATGATAGTGATCGCAAGCAATGTCGCCTGTGTCTCCATCACGCACTTTGCCGGGCGTGTGACTAAATCTGTCCCAAATAGATTCGCCCTTTTCGCCTTCATTCCAGGCACCTTCAATTTGATAGGACGCAGTGGCTGCTCCCCAAACAAAACGTGGAGGAAAGCTTAATTGCGTTGAGCTCATTTGGTTCTCCTTAGCTTACTCGTCATCATTGTCTTCTACGTCTTCATCAATATCTATCTGCACTAGATCCTGGCGGATTTTACGTCTGGATGTTTCTCTATATCTTTGCGACAAACGTGGAACAGTTACGCCTTTTCCTTCTTTGCCGCCGACTTTTTTTACCGCCGCCTCTACCTTCGTTGAAGTGTCCTTGCGCTGCCTCTTTTCATGCTGCGCTTCAGCCACCACTTGTGCGTAACTTTCATATCGCTTTTCATGGACTTTGTCCATATTGGAGAGGACATTGCACTCGTGCTCGACCAGATGCAAACAATTGGAAAATTTGCAGCCTTCTGCCAGCTCTTTTATTTCAGGAAATTCTTTGCCTACCTGCACAGGCTCTGGATATCGCAGGTCATAGACGCTAAATCCCGGTGTGTCAGCTATCCAGGTAGCGTCTCCTTTTCTGCCAAGCTCGACTGAATAGAGTTCACTGCAGGTAGTTACATGGCGCCCAAAGCCTGTCTCTTCCTCACGTTCATCAACTTTGAGCTTTAGTCCTGGGTGCAAGACATTGAGCAGGCTTGACTTGCCTACCCCTGACGGACCACTGATGACTGAGATTTTGCCTTCCAGAGACTTCATCAGGTCATTCAATCCATTTGAGGTCACGCTAGAGGTAATTATTACCGTATAACCCAATTCCTGATAAATTTTTTGTAAGGGTTCAATTTCCGATTTTTCAAGCAAATCCGCCTTATTTAGGCACAGTACAGGCATGCACTTCGGCAGCTCCAGCTGGAAATGCACTAGATAGCGATCACATAGGTGAAGGCTCCACTCACGGGGAGACAATGACTGTACAATTACAACCTGGTCCACATTAGCCAATGGCGGGCGGGTTAGCACATTGTGTCTTTTCCTGACTGCCACAATTACTGCGGTGCCGTTTGCAGTCGAGACTTCGTCGAGTTCTACCCGATCGCCTGTGATTATTGAAGTCTTCTCCTTCTTCAGCCTGCCCCTGGCCTGGCACACAAATGTTGAAGCAAGTAAGTCCACATAGACCAGCCAACCACCGGCATGGCCTCGTAATACTACCCCTTCAAGCGGCTGATTCAATAGACCTCCCAGTCCAATTAGGCTACGCTTCTAGGATACAGCGAAAATCACATTCTCCCACCATATAATTAGGACATTCGGCAAAGATGACTACGGCAACCATGGAAAGCGAAAAACTAAAAACAACCTCTCAAAGCACTGTCAGCCACATTCGTAACGTGGCAATCATTGCCCACGTCGACCACGGCAAGACAACACTCGTGGACGGCTTCTTGCGCCAAACAGGCGTATTCCGAGAGAATCAGGAAGTAATCGACTGCGTCATGGACTCCAATGACCTGGAGCGTGAGCGCGGAATAACCATTTTGGCTAAGAACACAGCCGTTAAATACAAAGATTTCGACATCAATATCGTGGACACACCAGGACACGCCGACTTCGGTGGCGAAGTTGAGCGTATTCTGGGGATGGTGGATTCAGCACTGCTCGTAGTCGATGCCGGCGAAGGTCCTATGCCACAGACTCGATTCGTGTTGCGTAAGGCACTTGAGCGCGGACTGCGTCCTATTGTTGTAATCAACAAAATAGATCGCCCAAACATTGATCCCCATATTGCCGTCAACAAAGTATTTGATCTGTTCATCGAGTTAGGCGCAGATGACAAACAGCTAGACTTCCCTTATGTATTCGCCTCAGGCGTTAAAGGCTTTGCCAAAAAGCACCTAGAGGACGAAGGTGTTGATCTCCGCCCGCTATTGGATTTGATGGTTGACCATTGCCCACCTCCGACAGGCAATCCGGATCAGCCATTACAAATGCAAGTAACAATCTTGGACTACAGCGATTACTTGGGTCGTATCGCCGTCGGTCGTATCTACAACGGCACCGTATCCGATGGTGAACAAGTTGTGCTCATGAAAGAAGACGGAACGCAAATAAAAGGTAAAGTCAGCAAACTTTTCGGCTTCCACGGACTGAAGCGCCTGGAAATTCAAAAAGCATCTGCAGGACAAATAGTTGCCCTATCCGGTTTTGCCGGCTGCAACGTCGGTGACACAATTGCTTCTGCTGCCGAGCCGTCAGCCCTTGTGCGCATCAGAGTAGACGAGCCGACAATGAAAATGGCCTTCATGGTCAACGACAGCCCATTTGCCGGACAAGAAGGAAAATTTGTCACTTCAAGACAAGTAAAAGAGCGCCTTTATCGTGAACTCGAGACAAACGTCAGCTTGCGCGTGGAAGACACCGAAGACACCGACACATTCATGGTCAGCGGTCGCGGTGAATTACACTTGGGCATCTTGATTGAAACGATGCGCCGCGAAGGATACGAATTCCAAGTATCACGTCCGGAAGTTATCGTGCGCAAGATTGAAGATGTTGATCACGAGCCATTCGAGCGCCTGATGATTGATGTGCCGGAAGACTTCCTGGGATCGACTATGGAAGCTCTGGGTACCCGCAAAGCCGAATTGCAAAACATGCATGTAGACCGCGGTCAAGCGCTTCTGGAATTCGTCGTGCCGACTCGTGGCTTAATTGGTTTCCGCAGCTTATTCTTGCGCCTAACCAAAGGCAATGGCGTTATGAACCACGCTTTCTTGGAATACCGTCCCTGGGTTGGCGACATTGCCCGTCAACGCAACGGCGTTCTTGTTGCTTGGGAAACAGGTGACACAACAGCCTACGCATTAGGCGGCGCTGAAGATCGCGGCGTATTCTTTATTACACCAGGCATTCGCGTATACGGCGGCATGATCGTCGGAGAAAGCACACGCCCGCAAGACTTGGACATCAACGTCTGCAAGGCGAAGAAATTGACCAACATGCGCAGTGCCAATAGCGATGTGCTCGTAACTCTGCAAGCACCGATGGAAATGGGACTCGAGAAATGTCTTGAGTACATTGAATCGGATGAACTTGTAGAAATTACACCGAAGTCCATCCGCATGAGAAAGCGCGAACTACCAAGAAGGTAGTTTATTCTACTCCCGAACGCGAGATATCTTGCACCACCTTGCTTAGTCCAAGCGTAATGCGGGCAAGTGCCGGATAGTTTATTTTGTCCGGAGTATCTGTTGGCTTATGATAATCCGGATAGCGGAATGGTGCGGTGTCTGTCACCATGACGGCTTTGTAGCCTTGATCCCAGAATGGTTTATGATCAGACCAACCAACTCCAGGAACCTTGTCGTAAATGGCGCCGCCATCTACAGGGAAAGACGTTGTTTGCCTAAATACTCCTACGCATTTGTGAACAAGCGGACGTGAGTTTAAGTCGCCCACAATTCCTATAAAGTTGCCTGTGTTTGGATACAACAGATCAAACGGGCGCGGATAACGTTGACTGCCGGGTTCATCGGAGAAATAGCCCATAGTTTCCAACGACAACATAGCTATGATGTTTTCATTGGCATCCCCTGCGCGGTCCGCGTAGACTTTGCTGCCCATATTGTCTGTTCCCCAATAAGGGTTTTCTTCATTTGGGAAAAACACAAATCTAATTGTGCGCTCTGTTTTCTGTTTGGCTAACAAACGGGCAATTTCTAGATTGCTAGCTACACCTGAGGCGTTGTCGTTGGCACCGGGGCAATGTGGGACACTGTCATAATGCGAGCCGACAACAATTATTTCCTTGGGATAACGATCACCTAAAAGTTCCGCTTCCAGGTTGACCATCAATTTTCCATCTGTCAGAAACTCTTGTATTTTTGTCTTATAGCCATATGATTCGAGCTGCTTGTCTATATAGATAACCGTCTTTTTCAATGAGTCGGTTGTCGGAATATTGCGCTCGCCAATGTCTCCGGCAAGATAAGTTATGTGCTTTTGAAGATCGGTGGAGATTTTTTCTTCTTCCGAACTGAGCGGCAAAAATTTACCCGTGTAACACTTACCAGGCAATTCGGTCATATATCTGATGAAAACAAATACCGTCAAACCTGCTACAGCCACCAGTGTTAATACAAAAACCGCCAACGAGCGCATGTCAGACCTCAATATTTACATTGCAAATAAATATACAGGATTAAAAGCAACACCTATAATCTTAGTGAATTTAGCATGGGAAAACTTGATGTCAGGAGACGGCAGGATAGTAAAAGCGACCGAATCCTACGCTTTGATGCGCTGGCTATTTTTGCGCATGCTCGGAATTGTTTATATTGTCGCTTTTCTTTCCCTTTCCGTTCAGATGAAAGGACTGATTGGTTCCAACGGCATACTGCCGGCTCACATACTTATGGAAACTGCCGGAAAAGCCGGAGTTACATTTTGGCAATTGCCGACAGTCGCCTGGATAAACAGCAGCGATACCGCACTTCAACTGATACCACTTATAGGCGCATTGGCGGCATTGCTTGTCACACTTGGATTTTTCACCGCACCGGCGTTAGCATTGTGCTGGCTGCTTTATCTTTCCATTATGACAATCGGCGGCGACTTTCTCATGTTCCAGTGGGATATCCTGCTTCTGGAGACAGGATTTTTGTCCATCTTCTTTGCGCCCTGGCAATTGTATGAATTCCCCTGGAAAATCCGCGGCAAAGAAGGTGCGTTCGGACAGCCACCGAAAATCATCTTATTTCTACTAAGGCTTCTTTTATTTCGATTACTGTTTGAGTCTGGACTATGCAAATTAGCCAGCGGCGATCAGACTTGGCAGAATTTGACAGCGCTTACCTATCACTATCAAACACAACCATTGCCCACGACTT
>JAKFVJ010000386.1 GCA_021732245.1 Candidatus Obscuribacterales bacterium
GACGAAGGGAAGGTGGTGTACTGTCCCGTGTAGGGGCGCATTGCATGCGCCCGTTTTTAGCCGGCGAGGTAACGCATGGCGGAGTCGGCGAGGATGGTGGCGCCGATGGGGATGGCGTTTTCGTTGGCGTCGAACAACGGCGTATGGATTTGTCTTAGGACTTCGTCCACCTTCACTCCTAACAGGAAGTAACAAGCAGGTAATGCTTGGGAGAGGAAGCTGAAGTCTTCGGAGCCCATTTCTTTATTGGCTTCGACTACGGAGTCGGGGCCGAGTGTGTCGTGTGCTACGTCGCGGACGAGATTGGTCAAAGTAGGATCGTTCATCAATGTGACGGTGTTGTGGTGGATGTCGATCTTGTAGGAGCCGCCCAATGTTTCGGCGATGGAGCAGGCGTTTTTGATTTCGGATAACAGTAAATCTTGCATGGGTTTGCCAAAGTAGCGGATGGTGCCTGTGATTTCTACGGCGTCGGCTACGATGTTGGGGCGATATGTTTTGCTGCGGATGCCGCCGATTGTGAGGACGGCTGGTTCGAGGGCAGATTTGCGTCGCGAGATGATTGCTTGCGCGGCTTGCACAACTTGACTTGCGAGAACAATTGCGTCGATGCCATATTCGGGATAGGCACCATGTGTGGCGCGGCCGGAGATGGTGATGTTGAACGTGTCGCATGCTGCTAGGAATGCACCATCGCGTACGCTTATTTTGCCGGCTTGCAAGCGTGGATCGCAGTGTAGGGCGAAGATGGCTTCGGCGTCTTTGATGGCGCCGGCTTCCATCATCAATGTTGCTCCGGCTTTGCCGTCTTCGTTTATTGTTTCTTCGCCTGGTTGAAACATAAATCTGATGCGGCCGGTTTTCGGTGGATTGTCGGCGATTAATTTTGCTGCGCCCAATAAACATGTTGTGTGAACATCATGTCCGCATGCGTGCATGACGTTGGCGTTGCGTGAGCAGTAGGGTTTGTCGCTTTTCTCTTGTATTGGAAGTGCGTCAATGTCGGCGCGAAGGACGACTGTTTTGCCGGAGCCGATTTCGGCAATGACACCAGTGCCGGCGACGATGCTTGTCTTGTAACCGAATTCCTTTAATGTCGATTCGATTAGCTTCGATGTTTCTGTTTCTTTGAAGCTCAATTCAGGATTGGCGTGTATGGTGCGGCGAATGTCCACCAGTTTTGGTGCCAGGGCGGACGCGCGGTCGAGAGTTGTTGTTGTAATTGTCATGAAGTCACCACAAGGCACACGCCTTGAGAAGAAAAGGGAGTTGTACATGTTACCACTGGTTGTCATTCTGAGGGAGTTTCGCGACCGAAGAATCTCACAGCTAAAGTTACGAGATTCTTCGCTTTGCTCAGAATGACGTGACCGTGTACTGGAGGGATTTGCAGCGCCCATAAAGGGGGTGCGCTGTGCGGAAAGCTTTGCTGTGACGCTCATTCGGGGGTTATTCATATGGGATTGGTCGCTCATGTTTTTCGCTTGTGTAACAGTGGATTCCCCAACTTAGCTTTTGGGTACCCCTAAATCAATTGTTTAGAATTCGCGGCGCTGTGACGGGAAACGGGCAAAGGGGCGCACGCAAGAACTTAATGACAACCGTGATCGAATTCACAATTTGTAGTGAAATGAGTTTGCGGAGTTAGGCCAGCGTGACAACAGTGGGATTGAGGGCGCATGCAATGCGCCCCTACAAGGACTAGAAAACTAGACGGTCAGGGCTTCTAATGGCCGGCGAGTTGTTTTAGATCTTGTGCCACTGCATCCGGTATCTGGAAGTGTTCTTCGTCGGGAAAACTGTCCGGGTGCGTGGTTAAAGCAGAGCGGATGAGACCGCCGAGAAGCAAGCTGTGATCGGCTAACAGCTCTTTTTCCACATCTTCTAATTTGTAGTAGCCCTTGTCTTTGAGCTTTGCTAGAAGTTGGTTGAGCGAGAGGATGTATTCGAATGGTGCGAATGTTGTCCAACCATCCTTTAAAGGATTGTCGGTAGTTAGGTTGTCGCCAAAAACGTTGATGAGATCGAGAACGAAGTCGGTGACGATCTCCAAAGTGTTGTGGACGATCACTTTTTTGTTTCTATATGTAAGGTAGAGGTCTTTGACTTCGTTGTTCATATTCAAACTTTAGCAGGGAAATGAAAAAGGGCGCATGCAATGCGCCCCTACACAAACAGGAACGAACATAGGCAAATCGAACGTAACGATCATGGTTGGTGCATTTTGGTGTGGTGGCGTATTTGATGGCAGGTTGCCTGGTGTATATACAACAGTAATACCACTATATGTTTTGGATTTTGGAAGTGGTTACTTTCGATAAAAAAATATCGGTTGCAAGATAAAAAGTGTGTTATCCTTTCGCTTAGTTTAAAAGCAACTAAGCTAGCTAAGGAGCGTTCTATGAGAAGGTCACTTCTAAACACAGCGATCGCAGCAGTAATATCCGTGGGGATGGTTCTGCCTGCTGTTGCACAAACATATAATGGTCAGCAATTACAGGGTCGCGTAACCTATGTACCTGCCGGCACGACACTAGATGCGGTGCTCACCAGCCCGATCGACAGTGCGGTAGCTAAGCCGGGCGATATATTCAACGCCAAGCTTTATGCACCAGTTTATTTTGGTAATGATTTGGTTCTCCCAGTCAACACCGTTCTTGAAGGGCAAATCGCTGCTTCAGATAAGAGCGGCATGCTTGGTGTCAACGGTTCTATGAACCTTCGTTTGACAGCAGCAGTCACTCCGGACGGCACACGTTTGCCATTGTCCGCAGTGGTGGCAACTGCTCAAGCAGCACCGACCGCCATCAAGGAAGACAAGCAAGGCAACTTGCATGGTAGAACCGTCAAGGAAAATCTTGCTTCAGGCGCAATCAGAACTGCTGCCTGGACCGCAGGTGGAACATTGCTCGGCGTGATGTTTGCGCCACTCGTGGCTGGTACCGTTGCAGCTGGTGCTGTGACTGGTGTCGCGACCGGTGCCGGCGTTGGTCTGGCAAGCAACCTGTGGAGAAAAGGCAAAGACGTGAAGGTACCGAGCGGATCGCGCGTAACCTTCTCGCTTGATCAACCGCTTTCCATGTCGGCTGGCGTTGCTGGAGTACCCAACTACGTTCGCTAAGCGTGCGTAGGTAAAGTACGGTCCAGATATTTGGCAATTGAACAAAGGGTGCGTGAAAAACGCACCCTTTGTCATTCTGAGGCTTTAGCCGAAGAATCTTCCGTGAGTAAACATGCTCAAGTTGATCAACTCGAACCATGTACGGATGCGGCAGATTCTTCGCTTTGCTCAGAATGACAAAGGTGGCTGTTGTTATTTAAGCTGGATGGAAGAGTTGGAAGAGTTTGTCCATCGACAACTTCAAGCGGATGGGGCGGCCGTGGGGGCAGGTGTCGTTACGTGGGGTTTTGTCCCAGGCGGCGAGTAAGTCGATGATGTCGGATTGATTTAGTTGCATGCCGTTTTTGATCGCGCTTTGGCAGGCGATTGATTTGGTGGCTTCGAGGCGTGGGTCCAAATTATCGTCGGTGAGTGAGCCGTCGACTCTGAGACTTTCGATGACGGCTTGAATTGTTTCACGGCGGTTTGTTTGTGGGAGAGTTGCCGGTAGTTGAGTGCAGGCGGCGGCGTTACCTTTAACTTCGAAGGTGAAGCCTAGTGACTCAAGTAGTTGGGTGTTTTCGGAAATCCACGCGAATTGTTCGCTGCTTAAATCCAAAGGCAGAGGCAACGCGAGCTTCTGAATATTATCAGCTCTAGTGTCGTTAGTTTTCTGCGCGGCTAGGAGGCGTTCGTACAAGACACGCTCGTGCGCGATGTGTTGTTCGACTATCTCCAACCCCTCGTTTGTTTCGAGAAGGAAATAGGTGTTTTGCAGATAGCCGAGTAGACGCCAATCCGGCGGCAGGGTGGCAGGAGCTTCTACTCTTGGCTCGGTTGCTGTGCCGGCGCTGTGTGCGACTGTTGCGGTAGCTCTGGCTGCTGGTGGGACATAAGCCAATCTGTCGGAGAGATCTAATTGACGTGTTGCGGAATAATCGAATTTGGCTACCGGCTCTGCGATGGTAAGTGCTGCGGCAATTTCCTGCTGGGGCGCATCGAACGCAATTACATTTGGTCTTCCGCCTGGGAAAATGCTGCTGATTGATTCTTTGATGGCGCGGTAAATTGAAAGATAGATATCGTTGGCTTTGGTGTATTTGATTTCTTTCTTTGTCGGGTGGACATTGATGTCCATCTCGGCAGGATCAATCGTGACGAAAATTGCAGCCAGCGGATATCTGCCGCGTGGAATCAAATCGTTGTAGGCGTTGTCTAATGCCTTGAGTGTCAACGGGCAACGTACCGGTCTGTTGTTGACGATGGAGATGATGCCTTTGCGATCGCCACGGAAATGTTTTGGTCTGGCGACAAAGCCTTTGACGCTTGTGCCGTTCAAACTATTTGTTGCGTCGATTTTTATTAGTTCTTCTTGTCCCGCGAAGAATTTGCTTTCGACTAACGCTTGTTGTAATTGACCTGAGCCGGCTGTGCGCATTACTACTTCACCGTCGTTAATTAGACTAAATGCAACATTGCTGTAGGCGATTGCTAGTGCTTGGACGGTGTCGAAAATATGTGCGAATTCCGTCGCTGGTTTGCGCAGGAATTTCAGTCTTGCAGGGACGTTATAGAAAAGATCGAAGACTTCAATTACCGAGCCTTTTGCGCAGCCGGTTTCTACAGCTTTGACTTGTCCTTCGTATGCTTCGACTTTTGTTCCGGCTTCTACGTCGGCTGTACGTGTTGTACAGATCATGCGTGAAACAGATGCGATACTTGGAAGTGCTTCTCCGCGGAAACCCATTGTTTGCAGCGACCAGAGATCGTCTGCGGACTTTAGTTTTGATGTTGCGTGTCTGTGAAATGCCAGCACCGCATCTTCCGGTGACATGCCACAGCCGTCGTCTGCTACGCGGATGTCGCGGCAGCCGGAGGAGATGGCAATTTCGATCATCGTTGAGCCGGCATCAATTGCGTTTTCCACCAATTCTTTAACGACGGAAGACGGACGTTCGACGACTTCACCAGCAGCGATCTGGCTTGCTACGTGATCTGGTAGCACTTGGACTTTTTGCATGGACCAATATTAGCATCGACGCGATGCAGAATTCTCTTGATATCTATTGTCTAATTGCTTTTGGCTTTAGACGGAAGAAATCGACAATGATTTGTTTGCACTCATCTTCGAGCACGCCGCATGTGAGTTGCGGGATGGGGTAGATGCGCCCTTCGACGAACAAGTTGAATACTGTGCCGCATGCGCCAGATGCGGGATCATAAGCGCCGAATACAACGCGGTCGACGCGTGCTTGGATAAGTGCTTCGGCGCACATGGGGCATGGTTCGAGGGATGTATAGACGGTGCATCCTTTGAGGCGCCACGTGCCGAATGTTTTTGCGGCTTCGCGTATTGCGATTATCTCGGCGTGGGCAGTAGGGTCTTGTGTTGTTTCGCGTTCGTTGTGACCACGAGCGATGACTTTGCCGTCGTGCACAATGACGGCACCAATGGGCACGTCGATGCCCGCGAGCTTCGCCTCGGCGAGGGACTCGAGTATCCACTTTTTGTCGGTGTCATTGGGGTGGGATGACATGGAGGTAAGTATACACAGTTAGCATGGAAGGCGCGGGAACACGTGCTTTGTCATTCTGAGGCGCCAGCCGAAGAATCTTCCGTGGGTATACGGTGTTCGAGTTGATCAACTTGAACCGTCAGAACGTACGGTAGATTCTTCGCCCCGACGACACATTTAGTGTCGTCTCCTTGCTCAGAATGACAAAAACACGGGGTATGCTAAAGTAGTGCCGTTTGTAATGCGCCGGGAGCGGTGGGGAATTGGTATGAAGACGAAAAGCTTAGTGCTATCGGGAATCCTGAGTGTCTTGAGTTTCTCTATGATTGCGGAGACGTGGGCGGGTGACTTGCACGCGAAGGTTGCGACTACCACTGCTCCGAAGACGAAGGCGTTGGTTGATCTCGATAACGAATTCATCAAAGTTTTTGCGGCTACTAAAAAAGAATGGCTGGCACACTCCGAGCCGTTTATATTCATCATGGATGGAAAAGCCATCTTGCACAGAGGTGGCAAGAAGGAAGAAGTTACTTTCATTACTCCTGAATTCGATTTGGTAAAGACGACAGACCATGCAATGTTGGGTGTTTTTGCAGTGTTGAACAGGCGCACTGACAAGGAATTAGACGAACACACAATTGCTAGTCTCGTAGATCTAAAAAAGGCGATGGTAAAGGCTGAGCCGGAGATAAGCACATACGAATTACCAGCGAGCACGCTTGATAGACAACGAATGATTCTGCATAGGGGAATTGCATTTATTGATAGCGTGCTTGCGAAGAAGAAGGTAAGCGCTGCAGAACTCAAGGTATTCTGTCGCTCAATGGCGCCGGCAGTGCTTGCTAATGGTGACGACGCAGAGTCATTCGAGTTGCACAATCTTGATGCGCAAGTAATGAAGTGGAAAAATCAAATGTCGGCCGACGAATGGAATCGTCTGCACGTAGTCGTTGCCGATTCACACATGGCACGCACCGATGATCGTTACATGCAGTATTTTCTCTTTTTGTTGAAAGAAAAAGAAGAAGGTAAGCGTGTTATCTTCTGCGAAAACGCCAAGGGCGAAGAAGATTGTCTGAAGCTCCTCACATCACACATCACAGACGAATTGGCATCCGAATACTTCTTCAACGATCCAATGCGTATGCACCGCGACTTTCTTGCGGATGGCGCGACGTTGTATCTAAAACGACACTACAAGTATTTCTTGGTTACGCCTAAATCCAAGGCGAAGCGATAACCAATTAGTTTGTAAATCATTTTGGCAACAAGAATGCTTGGTGCGCGTAGACCTTCTAACGGCACAAATTCCACAATGTCTGCAGCGACAACATTTTTGCGAACACACAAATGCTTGATGATTTCCATCAATGTATACCAACTCATGCCACCCGGTTCCGGATATTTGGTCGCCGGCATCAGTGCTGAGTCTAGTGCGCCCACATCTATTGTTAGGTAAACATTATCTGACAGTGAGCCAAGAATTTCATTGATATTCCATCTATCTTGATGGCGAGCCCAGAATATATTGATGTCCGGCTCTTTCTTTTCCATCCATTCGGCTTCATCAGCGTTCAAATTTCTTATTCCGACTTGCGTCATGTTTGGAGTTGGGAGCATTTTGTAGAGGTTGTAGCCTACAGAATCCAACTTGAATGGCGAGCCATTTTTTGGCACGGTCAAATCAGGACGAGCGTCGATTTGTAATATCGATAAATCTTTGTGTTGCTTGATGCAAGCGGCTACAGAAGCCAGACTCACAGAGTGTTCGCCACCTAAGATGATTGGGAATTTGCCTTTCTTGATCAATCCGGCGACGGTTTCCGTCAAAGGTTCGAATGGTTTTTTTGTTTCTTCAGTTGGTGCTTCAAGACTAACTGGAGCTAAAGTCTCGACACCAATCTTGCCTGGTTCTACCCAGAGTTCTTCATCGAAAAGTTCTAAATCTTGGCTGGCGTCCAGAATCGCTTGCGGACCGGAGGCACTGTTATTGTCTTTGTCCGGCGCACGATCGAATGGAACAGGCACGATGGTGACTTTTGCCTTGTCCGCATCGGTGTATTCTTCCGGCAAATTGAAGTAACGTTTTTCTGGCTCTTGCATTATCAGTTACATATTGGGGAAATCCTTGTTGTTTTTATACCACCAAATAGAGTACTTGACCTGGGTGATAATGGGTTTTCAGAGGGGATTTGGGTAATACTATAAGGAATAGTATAAATTGATAACTTGGCTTATTCACGCGGACTTGAAGCTAGAGGCTGAAAGGATCGCCAGGGCTTTAATAGCGGCATTTTATGGCGGAAAGAATTTTGACAGTGTGTTGAAAGCGGCATGATATCTGAAGTTTAAGC
>JAKFVJ010000388.1 GCA_021732245.1 Candidatus Obscuribacterales bacterium
ACCGTGGCTTTACGTAGTTCGAGTATTACACACGAACGAATTTACTTACGGCAGATTCTTCGGGCTAAAGCCCTCAGAATGACAAAGGCTGTTACAACGCGTCAAACCCCGGTGGCGCGGCTTCGGCTTCGCCTTCGGGTAGATCGTCTTTGTCCGTGTGCGTCGGCACGGCTTTCGGCGGTGCTTTCTTAAATGCTTCGATATTACGAGCCGCTGCCATTTGCACGCCGGCTGTCTTCATCGCCTTTACGTAATCGGGGACTTCTTTTAGAAAAGCCATCGGGTCGACATACTGGCGATCCGGCCAAAGTAAAACTGTGTAGTGCACATGCACGCCAGTTGATCTTCCCGTAGAGCCTGCGTAGCCTACGACTGTCCCACGGCGAATCCACTGATTGGGCAAAACGAAATACGCATTCATATGGCCCGTAATCGTGCTCAAGTTAAATGCCGGGTGATAAACCTCAACGGCAACACCGAGATTTCCACGCCAACCTACGCGGGTTACAATGCCATCGAGTAGACAATAAACTTTGTCATTTAGTTTGGCACTAAGGTCAACGCCGCTGTGAAAAGAACCGTGCTGTCCAGTCACCGGGTGCGTTCGATAACCGGCATTGGATGTAACAAGTCCCATGCCCACTGGCGAGTACGCCATATCGTCGCGTAAAGGCGCCCACATTAGCCATGGACGATAATACGGATCGCTAATACTTGGACGAGCGGGTGCCGCCGGTTTGGCTGCCGGCTTGCTCCAGGCAGGTGCTTGAGCTGCGGCTGTAAGCAATGCGGCGATAACCAGGAATTTAACGGATCTAGATGGACTCGTCATTTTTCAAACTTACCACGAACTCACTACGAATTGACTGGCTCTACTTCAACATTTCATCAAGCAATTTATTGATTATCTGCGGATTAGCTTTGCCCTTTGTGGCTTTCATTGCCTCACCAAAGAAATACTGGCGCAATTTGGTCTTACCGCTGCGGAATTCTTCCAGTTGTCCCGGATTGTCGTTGATAATTTTGGCTACAGTGTCTTTCAAACCGGCTTCATCGCTTATTTGCGCTAGACCTTTTTCTTTAATGACGTCTTCAACCTTTCCTGGCTTTGCAAGAATTTCCGCAAGCACTTGTTTGGCTGTTGTTGAACTTAAAACACCCTTGCCGATTGCATCCACCAAATCACGCACATTTTCCGGCGTCATTGGTGTTTCATTGATGTCTAGTTTGTTCTCTTTTAAATAGGCTGTTACTGGGCCTATTAACCAGTTGGCTGCTTGTTTTGCAGGTGTGCCGAGTTTCAAAACCAAATCGAAGAAATCGCTTAGTTCTTTGGAGTCAACTAAAACGATTGCATCGTCTAATGAGAGTTGTGATTGCTCGACATAACGAGTACGTCTTGCCTCGGGCAATTCAGGTAATGTCTTTCTGATTTCTTCAACCCAGGCGCGATCAATTGCTAATGGAACAAGATCCGGCTCTGGGAAATATCTGTAATCATGCGCTTCTTCTTTTGAGCGCATAGGGAATGTTGTACCAGTTGATTCATTCCACAGGCGTGTCTCTTGTACAACGCGTTCGCCTTTGTCCAAGAGTTCACTTTGACGTTCAATCTCGGATTGAATTGCTCTTTGTACGGCACGGAAACTATTCATGTTTTTGATTTCGGCTTTGGTGCCGAATTCTTTTTGTCCCACTGGTCGAATAGATACGTTGGCGTCGCAACGGAAGCTTCCTTCTTCAAGGTTGCCGTCGCAAATGTCGATGTAGCGCACAATAGTGCGCAACTCTTCTAGATACGCGCGTGCTTCTTCCGGTGAGCGCATGTCAGGTTCGCTGACGATTTCTAGAAGCGCAATTCCGCACCGGTTGTAATCGGCCAAGCTATAGTCGGATCCATGTAAGCCGGCTGCGCCAGCATGCACGAGTTTGCCCGCATCCTCTTCTAAGTGCGCTCTGTGAATACGCAGTTTTTTGCCATTGATAGTTAGATGACCACCAAGGCAAACAGGTTGATCAAATTGCGATATTTGGTAGTCCTTCGGTAGATCAGGATAGAAATAATTCTTGCGATCGAATTTGCTCGTCTCGGAGATTTCGCAATTCAAAGCAAGTCCTGTTCTAATGGCGAACTCCACTGCGCGTTTATTCAAAACAGGAAGTACGCCTGGCATACCTAGACAAACAGGGCATACGTGATCGTTAGGATTGCCGCCAAAATCAGTTGGGCAACCGCAAAAGATTTTTGACTTTGTCTTGAGTTGTGCGTGCACCTCAAGACCAATTACTGCTTCGTATTTCATCTATGGACCTTTCTCTTCAAGCTTCGGGCGCATGCAATGCGCCTCTACAACGGGCAGTGCGCCTCTACAACGGGACAACTCACTAGTGGGCTGGTTTTAGATCCACGCCGGCTTGTTGCTCTTGTGGTGGCTCAATTTGATCAGGCGGAAGTTTTCCCGGACGTCCAATCATCATGTGGAAAAGCGGTGCGCGCTTGCCTAATATCTGATTGAGTTGGCGAGCAGCTAGATCAACATTGTTTGCAGCCGACTTCATTTTAGCCATTGTTTGTGTGAGATCAGACTTGAAGTTTGCATCCTTCATCATTTCGTCTGCCTTGGTCATGGCGTCCTTGGCTGATGCAACGGCTTCTTTGATGTCCGAACGCAAACCTTGATCGTTTGCAACCTTATCTACGATTTGCATGGATTTGCTGATGTTCTGTGTTGAATCATTGATTCGCTGCAGCATCGTCAAAATATCGCCACGAATTTGTTGATCACCAAGAGTAGTATTTAACTCATGAACGGTGGCAGAAACAGTATTGGCCGTTTCACGAGCCATTTGCACGGTCTCTTTCAAATCCGATGAGAGTGCCGGCGAATCCAATAGTTTGTTCACCTTACCTGTTGCACCACGCATGTCACTAGACAGCAAAGAGATGTTGTCCAGAGTGCTGCTGCCGTGCGCAAAAAATTGGCTGGCTGATGAGGCAACTGTCCCGATTCTCTTTGATGTGTCATTGACTGAATCAGCAACGGTGGCAAATTTGTCCATGTTCTTGTTCAGTTTTACTGACGCATCAGTCAAGTTCTCCATTGCTTCGCCGGATTTTTCCAGTGCGCGTTCAAAGCTTCTACCGCTTTTGCCGGTAGTTATAGTGTTAGCTACTTTTTGAATTTTGGATGCGACATCGTTTACGATCATCTCGACACGGACTGGATCTTGTCCTAGAACTATCTCGCCTTCAGCAATCGCTATTGGCTCCGGTTCGCCGGGCTTTCTGTCCGGCATAGTGATTTCGATGTACTTGGCGCCGACCAGTCCAAGGGTTTGGATGGTGAAAGTCGATCCGACAGGTACGCGGACGTTTTCTGCGGTGATTTTCAGATAAGTGTTGACTTCGGATTGTTGGACTAGCTTGATGTCCTCAACAACTCCGACGCGTACGCCGTTGATGTTGACAGTGGCATTTTTATTTAAGCCGGCAACGTCATGGAAGCGGGCAATAAAGCGCTGTGGCGGATGCAACAGCGAAGCGCTTTTCAGCCAACCCCATCCCCAGATTAATAGTCCAAGTGCCACTAATGTGAACAGCCCGACCCTGATTTCGTAATTTGCTTTAGTTGCCATTTATCCTTCTCACCTTTTCTGTCTACTGGCTTCCGTTGTTCGGTCAAATCGTCCTTAAACCTTACCGGCTAACATTGGTCCTTCTCGAGTTGCTTTTGCAAACTGGATAATATACGGGTTGGTTGAATTCAGGGCCTCGTGAGGCTTACCTTCCCAGACTACCACGCCTTGATTCAATAGGATTGCCCTGTGTGCCGTTCTTGTCCATGTGGAGAACTGGTGGGTCACCACAATTCCGGCTGCGTGCAGCTGTTTTTCCAGCTCAATCATATAGTCTTCGATGACAGTCGACATTACAGGATCCAAGCCTGTGGTCGGTTCATCATAGAGAATAATTTGCGGATCATTGACGATGGCCCTGGCAAAACTTGTGCGCTTTTGTTGTCCGCCGGAGAGCTGCGTTGGGAAGGAGTCAATATAGTCGGCCAAGCCGACTAAGGTTAAATCCTCCATAATTGCTTTGTCTTGTTCCCGTTTTGGCAGCTTACGTTCTCTTAGAGCCAGTGCCAAGTTTTCCCGAACCGTGAGCGAGTTTAAAAGAGCCGAGCCTTGGAAAACCAAGCCAATCTGCTCTGAATTAAGAGTGATTTTGCCTGCATCCGGCTCGAGCAAGCCGGTAATTAATTTGAGCAAAGTTGATTTACCGCAACCCGAAGGCCCAATAATGGCCAACATCTCCCCAGGGAAAACTTCAAAGCTGATGCCTTTTAAAACTTCCCGCCCGTTGAAGGATTTGCGCAATCCTTCGACCTTAATCATCGGCTCGGAAGCCTTTGAAAATGACGGTAACGAACTAGGTGGTATAGGTTGGCTTGTCATTGTTTTTAGCGAGGACCTTCATAGGTAAGATCGGTAACGATGTAATTGACGATAAACATAACTGTCATAGACCAGACAACAGACCGCGTAACGGCGTTACCAACATCAGCCGCACCACCTCTGGTGTTAAGTCCGATAGCGCACGAGTAGAAGATAACGATGGCCGCATTTATAAACGCCTTTAGAAAGTGCACGAAGAAATCCTGATCAATGACCATTGCCTTCGCTGAGTCAAGAAATACGCCGAAGGAAACGTCAGCGTATACAAGCGCAATAACCATGCCGGCAAAAATACCAATGAACATTGCGTAAATAGAAAGCACAGGCATCATCATCATGGCGCCAACGAATCTTGGCACAACAAGAAATTTTATTGGGTCTATTCGCATTACTTTCAGCGCATCTATTTGCTCCGAAACATTCATCGTTGTTAGTTCGGCGGCGATAGATGAACCAACTCGTCCGGCAACAATGATGGCCGCTGTAATTGGACCAATCTGTCTAATGAGCGCCAGTGAAACAACGCCGCCAATTGCCGATTCGCCGCCAAATTGCACAAGCTGAATAGCAATTTGCAATGACATAGCAAGACCAGTAAATAGTGCGGTTAAGCTGACAATAAGAAATGATTTGACGCCTATGAAGTAGGCCTGACGAATTGATTCTTGCCAATCTATTTGCAAGCGCAGCAGGTAATAGAAGGTTTTGGCAATGACGATGCCGACTTGTCCTGCCAAACGCACACCAATGCTAACCCAATCTTCAACTAGAAGATAAGGACTTGCTGCAAGTTTTTTTGCATCTGATGCTTGCATTGTTTTAACTCGCGTGCAGGGGGCTAAGAGCGGTAATGATGTAATTGACAATAAAGATAATGGTCATCGTCCAAACGACTGCGCGTGTTGTGGCGTGACCTACATCTTCGGCTCCTCCTCTTGCGCTCAGACCAATTGAGCAGGAAAAGAAGATGATAATGGTGGCAAACACCAATGACTTTATTATGTGAGTAATGAAATCGGTGCCGACGACTGTTTGTTTGACCGAATCTAAAAATGTTTCCGGGGGGATATTTGCTTTTGCTTGGGCAATAAAAATTGCGCCGCCCAAACCGAGAAACATCGAATAAATGGAAAGCGCCGGCATCATAACTAGTGCCGCAAGAAATCTTGGTACAACGAGAAACTGCACAGGGTCAACGCGCATGATTTTCAAAGCATCGATTTGTTCCGACACAACCATGCTGGACAATTCAGCTGCCATTGCCGAACCAACTCGACCGGCAACCATTACACCTGCTGTGATTGGTCCTATCTCGCGAATAAGTGCCAATGCGACGACGCCGCCAACGGCTGTGTCCGCTCCAAAAGCGGCCAGCTCTTTGGAAATTTGCAAGGACATGGCAAATCCGGTAAACAGACCGGTAACGCCGACTACATAGAGCGAGCCCAAGCCGATCATATTTGCTTGGCGGAAGGCTTCGGACAAACTGAGTTCACCACGGAAGATATAGCGCATTGTCTGCAAAAACATTATTGTGGCTTGTCCCACAAGTTGCAGAACAATGCCCAAGTATTTGTCGAGCAACGTAAGAGGGTTGGCGACAGTAATGCCGTTAGGTCTATCCATGGGGATATTCATCGCCATCATTGTATTGCTTGTTGGAAAAATTTTCCCCTGCCTGCCAAGGTGTGGTAGTAAAGGGGTTTGGCGCCTCAGTGGGGAAAACCGCCCGGTCAAAGCCGCAAACTACCGCCAGATTGGAGTTTTTGAAACTTGGCATGGTGGTTTTCCCAGTGACTTTTCCCTACTTGAAGCTTAGACTCAATCACCTTGGACTAAGTTCCAAATGACGTCTTTGGCTAGGCGTTGGCACACGAAGGGCGACTCTGAATGAAATCAATGTACGTACGGGATGTTTATAGCGAAAGCGCAATACGCGAAAGCGGATTTGACTCCCGTACAAGTCGCACCCTTTCTAAGGAAGCCTCTGAATTGGACGAAGAGGCGCGTAAGTATCTCGAGCCCACATTGAACTCGCAAGATAAGCTGGCAATGACCGCGGCTGCTTTTATGGCCGGGTCTCCCTTGGGTTTTCTGGGTCTCGGGATGACCTTCTTTTTCTGTGATGAAATGGACAATCGCAGGCGCGAAGAATATATGCGCAATATGTCATTTAACGACCATCAACAATTTGCTTTTAATGCAATTGCCTTTAGAGCGGCATTGGCCGATGCTAACGATCGCAAAGCAAAAGCTAGTGTGATTCCAATTGAATTAACAGGCGCCGATCATATTCGTGGTGTTAAACCAAGAAAACTGACCTCGGTAAAAGATAATGTCGTAAACATCGATACCCGCCGCGGCAATCGTCCCTATTTTGCACCGAGCAAAAATTTGCGGGAAGCAAATAAGCTGATTAAACGCAAAGAATTTTTGGCTGATCAAATTAAGCGTTTGAGCCAATCGCAAAACTATCACGCTGTTTGCCGCCTGGCTGCAGAAGTTGAATTGCTGGATAAGGCCATTAAGCGTCTCGGCTACTAGGTGCCGCCTTGAGAGAATTTAACGAGTCAGCATCTCATAAGAGAACAGTTGCAGACGGATTTGTTCGCGAAATTTTCAGTCAGGCAGATGAGTATAAAGAATTTTCGCGCGGGAAAGGTTGTCATTCCAGCGCGGGCAAAGACTACACCGAGACGTTGAAGAACGTGTTTGACCGTTATGCCCCTGCTCCCGACTCGGAATGCAAAAAGGTCGTTGTGGACAAGCAGCAATTTTTGGACGATTTGAAAAAGGAAAATGCTACTTTTGCGGCAAAGCTGACACCACTGCTTAGTTGGGTGGACAAAATTACAGTTGATGGCGATGTTATTGATATGCACTTTAATTGCGAGCGTGAAAAGGACAAGCCGCAATGGTTGAGAGAAGGTACGCTGGCCGCAGACATTTCAACGCATGGGCTTTTCATTCCCGAGCACTTGCGCTTTCGTTTTGTGACAGTGGATGGAAAGACTCACATGACTGGTCTTAAGGGGTTAGAAATACCTGTGACCGTGACTGATGTACCAATTAACATCGACAAGATTGCTCTACGCAGTGCTCGCATATCTGTTGTCGGCGATCGCCTCTGCTTTGAGATCCAAGCTAAAAACCCCGCACCCTTCTTGGGCAAATTCCTACCTAAACATAGACAGAGACCCGACCCGATTCCCTCGGTTGTGTACGTGGACGACGAAGGCAAGCTGGAGATGCGCGAAACTTGGCGCAAGCCTGAGTAGTAAGTAGTCCGGGCCCTTCGGTGTAGGGGCGCATTGCATGCGCCCTTTTTCTGAATGACAAAATATGCACGTGTGCTACAGCGGATAGTAAGAGGTTGTAACTTGGCTTATTCACGCGGACTTGAAGCTAGAGGCTGAAAGGATCGCCAGGGCTTTAATAGCGGCATTTTATGGCGGAAAGAATTTTGACAGTGTGTTGAAAGCGGCATGATATCTGAAGTTTAAGC
>JAKFVJ010000034.1 GCA_021732245.1 Candidatus Obscuribacterales bacterium
GAATAAGGCGCATGATGACGAGCGAACCTTTTTCGTCATCGCCTTCGCCTTCTTCTTCCCCGTCTTCGCCGCCGAGGTTTAAGAGCAAGGCGTATTCTTTGTCGTCGAAATCGAATATATCAATTATTTGGCAGGAATATGAATGTCCGTCCTCGCCTTCGAGCGTGACTATTGTGTCTTCGGATTGAAGTTGTTCTTCGTTCATTTCATTTCCTCAAGAATGAGAGCTCCTGCCAGTTCAGAAAGCTTCGCCAGTTGTTCTTCCGTGCCTAACGCAATTAATTCGTCCGATTCGGCAAATGTGTGGTCAGGCGCCGGGTTGGTAATGAGCTTACCATGTTTGCTAACCGCCAAAATCATGGCACCGGAAATCTGTTTTACGTTGGCATCTTTTAAGGTCATGCCGACGAGTCTTGAGCCTTTTTTAAGGGAGACTTGCTCCATGCGCAGGTCATAGCCGGGTGTGTGCATGGCAACGTCGAGAAATTCCAGCACCAGGGGATGTGTCACGGCAGTTGCCATGCGTCTTCCGCAAATGACATACGGGGAAATAACCTTCTGGGCGCCGGCACGAATCATTTTGGCTTCTGAGCCGGGATTGCCGGAGCGGGAAACGATATGGATATCCTTATTTAACTCACTGGCAGCCAGAGCTATAAAGGTATTGGCTGTGTCGTCAGGCAGCGTGCAGACAATGCCGCTGGCAGCTTCAATTCTGGCATCTCTTAGGATCTCGTCGGCTGTGGCGTCGCCTTGAATAATGAGCATGCCGTCTTGCTCTGCGCGTTTGGCGCGCAATGGGTCTTGTTCAATAACCAAGAAAGGAACTTTGCTGTCTTTAAAGTGGTTGGCGACTTCTTGGCCGGTTCGACCATAGCCGCAAACTATCTTGTGTCCTGACAACCCGTTGATTTGTCTTTTCATATACCGACGTCCAAAAATGGCTGTGGGGTTAGCCTCCAGCAAGAGTTGTACCATGTTGCCGACAATTGAAAGGAATACGCCGACGCCGGCCAATATAAAGAAAATTGTGAAGATGCGTCCATTGTCGTCAAGCTTTAATTCCCCGTAGCCGACCGTTGCCAGCATATTTACGGTCATCCACAAGGCATCTAAAAAGGTCCAGTGTTCGATAAGCATGTAGCCCAGCGTGCCGAATGCTACGAGCAGAACTATTCTTATTGAATAGGAAACGATGCGTCCCTGTGTGGATGCGGGTTTCACTTGGTTACCTTCGTTAGCGGCGATTCATAGTTTAGCAAAGGGCGCATGCAATGCGCCCCTACAATACCAAGCAACATTCATTTCCCTTTGTTAACACCATGAAATGCGTTACAGGTATATAGATGTACGTAGCTGGTAAGATCCGTCTTGATGCGCGTATATATAGGCGCATGCATAACTGTCGCGGTTATTACCTTTGGAGCACAAATGAGCACAACACTTAACGCAACTGAGGGACGTGTCGTACAGGTCATCGGACCAGTTATCGACGTAGAGTTTGCCCCAGGTCACTTGCCGGAGCTGTACAACGCCCTGGAAGTTATTGATAAAAACCCAGCCGGCGACGAAATCAAAGTTGTCGTCGAAGTTCAGCAAATGCTCGGTGACAATCGTGTTCGTACCGTCGCTATGAGTTCTACAGATGGTTTGACTCGCGGTATGCGTGTCGTCAACACCAAATCCGCTATCACCATTCCGGTTGGCGAAAAGACACTTGGTCGCATCTTGAACGTACTTGGTGAAGTTGTAGACGAAGGCGAAGAAATTAAAGGTGGCGAAAGATGGCCGATTCACCGCCCATGTCCTGATCTCATTGACTTGGAAGTTCAAACAGTTGTGTTTGAAACTGGTATCAAAGTCGTTGACTTGCTCGCTCCATACATTAAGGGTGGTAAGGTTGGATTGTTCGGTGGCGCCGGCGTAGGTAAGACCGTTATCATCATGGAACTTATTCACAACATTGCCGTTCACCACGGCGGCTACTCCGTATTCGGTGGAGTAGGTGAGCGTACTCGTGAAGGTAACGACCTCTGGATGGAAATGAAAGAGTCAGGCGTTATCGACAAAGTAGCTCTAGTCTACGGTCAGATGAACGAGCCACCGGGCGCACGTATGCGTGTAGGTTTGGCAGCTCTTACTGCAGCTGAGTACTTCCGCGATGTTAACCGTCAAGACGTGTTGCTCTTCGTAGACAACATCTTCCGTTTCGTACAAGCCGGATCTGAAGTATCGGCTCTTCTTGGACGTATGCCGTCAGCTGTAGGCTACCAGCCGACATTGGCTAACGAAATGGGCGAATTGCAAGAGCGTATTACATCAACTAAGAACGGCTCTATTACATCGGTACAAGCCGTGTATGTACCAGCCGACGACTTGACCGATCCAGCTCCTGCTACAACATTCGGTCACTTGGACGCTACAACAGTATTGTCCCGTCAGATTGCCGAGTTGGGAATTTACCCAGCCGTTGATCCGCTGGCTTCCACATCAACCGCGTTGAAGCCGGAAATTGTTGGTCAAGATCACTATGATGTTGCCCGTGGCGTTCAGCAAACACTACAGCGTTACAAAGACTTGCAAGACATCATCGCCATCCTTGGTATGGATGAGTTGTCTGCAGAAGATAAGTTGATCGTTACAAGAGCTCGTAAGATTCAGCGCTTCTTGTCGCAACCGTTCTTCGTAGCTGAAGCATTTACCGGACGTCCTGGTAAGTACGTCAATTTGAAGGACACAGTTGCCGGCTTCAAGCAAATCTTGGCTGGTGAACTCGATGAGCTCCCAGAACAAGCCTTCTACATGGCCGGTGGTATCGATGAAGTTAAGGAGCAAGCCAAAGTTTTGGCTAATGCCTAATGACTAAGAAACACGAGCACACAACCGAGCAACCGGAATCAAATCCGCAACCAAAGGCATCCAGCCGCCGAGTATATTTATTCGGCAGACTTGAAAATGAAGTTGCTATGCCAGTTATTGCTCGCCTGCTGAAACTAAACGATCGTGACAGCAAGCGTCCAATCGACTTGTATATCAACTCAGCCGGCGGCAACGGATACAATGCTGACGCGATAATTGCCGTTATGCACTCGATAGATGCCCCAGTAAACACAATTTGCTTGGGACATGCGCTATCCGGTGCTTGCGAAATTCTCGCGTCCGCTACCGGCAAACGCAAAGCCTATGAATTTTCTACATTGATGTTCCACCAGACCCTTTGGGAAGCTGATGGCGATATCACCAATTTGGAAATTCAAGCTCAGCAAGGTCAACGGTTCCGTGAAGCGCAAATAGAACTTTTGCATCGCTGCACCGGTAAGGACAAAGATACGATCCGTACAGATATTGAACGCGATCATTATATGTCTGCCGGTGAAGCATTGCGTTATGGACTTGTCGATGAAGTGATACCGCATACGTCTAAACGTGGACGCAGCGGTAAGAAGTCCGGCGGCAAAGTTCGCAGTATTGCAAAAGCTGCTAAGCGCGCAAGCAAGGTTGCCGCGTCTTACAAACCGAAGAAGTCCGCTCGTACAACTCGTAAATCGCGCAAGTAAAATCCTGGAGAATTATAATGGCTAACAAGCTAATGCTTCGCATCATCACCCCAGAGCGTGTTGTTCTTGAACAAGAAGTTGAGCAAGTGGTTGCTCGCGCTGTTGATGGTGAGCTTTCAATTCTGCCGAATCACGAACCGCTTCTAACAGCGCTTTCAATAGATGTGATGCGCTGGCAGGTTGATCAAAAGCATGAAGAGACCGCAGCTGTTATGGGCGGCATCATGGAAGTCAACAAAAATGAAGTTACGATCCTTTCGGATTTAGCTGAGCTGGATACTGAAATTGACGAAGCTGCCGCGCACCAAGACAAGTCTCGCCTAGAAGCTGAGAAGACTCAGAAGCTCGATAAGCTCGATGCCTACATCACTGAAATGGGTATTGCTAAGAGCATGGCCCGCTTGAAGGCAGTGGAAATCCGCCGCACAAAGCGCGGTAAGGCAACTCACTAAACGGTCAACAACTAAATGTGAGTGACTGCGCTTCTTAAGTAGCGTAGATGCTTGGTGTTGGAGGAATGTGCAAGATTGCTCCAAATCTTCTTATCTGCCATAGTCCAGCCGGTGTCTTTAATGAACCATCGCCAGGAACTATCGTAGCGATCCCCCACGGATACCAGGCGAGTCCCCACCAGGCAATTCCTGTGACTGGATTGCAGTAGTAATACTGATAGCCAACGCCGGATTTAAATGTCGTGAAGAGAGGAACGTCTTCTGGTGGCTTGGTTGGAGGCGGTGGTGGAATCTGTGGACATGTTATTGCCCAGATAGCAGCGACAGGTGTTCCTTGAGGAGTCAGGCTGCCAAAATAATCCGATGCCGCGCTGGGATTCGGGGACGACTCAGCCTCGGTACTTGGGTAAGCATTGGCAAATTGGTCCTTTGCTTGAATTTGATAGCTGACGACTGCTTTGGTACCGTCGGAACTAGCATCGGAAACTAGTCCTGATGTGCTCTGGTAGATAGTCTGTCCTTTACCGGTTGGCACATTTGTGTAAGGACTATTTTTATCCATTACTACTTTTGCCTCGAACGTGCCTGGTTCTTTTGAACTGGTGCCGACCAATTGATAGTGAAAGAATTGAGCTAATGGTGGTGCCGCACTTTGTGCTAGGACGGGAGGCAGGAAATGTGGGTCAGAACCTTTTGTTCGCATTGTAATAATTGGACTGGAATTGTGTTTGTAAATATTCAACGCAGAGGTTGCCATTCCATTTGCTGATATAGGTGCCGCGCACCAATCATTGATTGGTGTTGCAGGTGGTTGCAACTGAATGGGGAATTTTACGTCCTTTGTCAGAATGAAATTCTTGGCGGCACCAGGAGCAGTGGCGCCAAAATTTATGTATCCATGCCCATCTACCCAAATGCTGTTGCCAAATGGCCATGGATATTGGGCTGGGTAGAAATCAGCTCCGCCAATAATGAAATGATTTGGAGCAATTTTCTTGACCCCAGTGCCGGTTAGGGACTTCATGTTACTTATCATGGAATTGGTGATTTCCATAACATAAGTGGAATTGATCAGTGCTGCTAATACGCGAGCGGACTCTGGTTTTTGTAAATATAGAATTGCGGTTTTTCCGATAGACGATTCGTCTTGTATCGATGCTTTTACTTCGTTAATTTCGCTTACCAGAGCTTGTCTGGCAGCAGCACCAGCTGTTTTTGACAGCTGAGTGTTAAGTTGGGCAATTTTCTCGTTTACCGTTTTTGTGTGCACATCTTTCAAGATATCCATAACTGCTTGATTAACCACAACTGCAGAACTGTTGGTGTTGTCCAACGCATTTAGGAAATCGAGAAGGTCCTGATAGGGATTGCCGTCACTTGTTTTTAGTGTGCCGTCATAGCCTATGCTGACTACAGCTGCACCGGCAGGCAGGGTGCCGTCTGCGGGTAGATAACCCCACATGTTGGCTTGTTGGCGATCAAAAGCGGCTGCATTGCTGTTGTATGCACTAAGATCGCGAGGGTCTTTTAGAGTTCCTAGGCTCTGGCGAAGTGCATCACCGATAGTAGCGTTAGGGACCTTCAGGGTTTCCGGCAAAATGGTCAAAATTGCAGTCGTCGATGCTGGGGCTGTCGGGGCCATTAACCCTGGTATGGGTCTGTTGGCAGTTTGCGCATAAGACGGCTGGAATAATTCGCCGGCTAACGGTGAAGATGTAGACGGGATTGCTGCCATGCTAGCGGAGAATTTGGCGCTTAGTGCGTCAACCACTTTCTGTATATTCGGTAGGTTAGTGCAACTGCGCAACCAGTCATAAACACAACAGTTTAGTGCTAGTGACGGGTCTCCTTGATCGAGACCCTTGATGCCTTTGAAAGCAGCTTGTTCTAATGTTCCGCCGCCGGGATTTGGACCACCTTTTACTTGATACCATTTGCCTGAGTCGGTCCAGCCTGATTTGGTGCTTTGTAATTGTCCATTCAACACATCAGAGGTGGAGCTGTTCATTATTGACTTAACGCTGGAAAAATCTACAGCTCCGCCACTCACTGACACGGGATTCGTTGGAATGCCTGCAGGAAACGCCATTTCTAAAACGCCGGGTTGCTGAAGCACCGCTCTGTTTCCCGCTTGCGCATAAGAGGTAGTGTGAACAGCTGTTTTAGATGTTTCAGCTTTTGGATCCGCAAATGCTTTTACAGGCTGATCACAGGAAACCTGAACGGCAACAGGTACATCATTGCTGGATAATTGACTGAAAAGACCTTGCTCTAACAAAGACGGTTCATTGCCAACGGGTGCGAACCTAACTGTTGACGAACCACCGGCGGACACAGGCATACCGGCGACAGGAATATCCACATTGCCTAAGTAGTATTTTTGCGACCCTTTAGAGTAAGAATTGGTTGCGTTAAACGAAACCGTATCGAGAGATTCGGGATTGGGTACTGGTGTATTTGTTTTGGCTTGTCCCGATGCTGCAGATATCGTACCTAAGGTAATGGTGAAATTCTCGGGTGCATCAGTTGTGCCGGCAAGCACTTTATTGCCGGCGATATAAGCGTCATACGCCTTTTGTCGAATGTTGACTTGTTTGCCGTTTCTGTCATAGGCGGATGAGCCCCCTGTAGCCGACGACTTAATTCTCTGCGTTAGAACTGATAGCGCTTGATTGGTCTGCGTCAAGTCATTTTGGACAAGATATGCCAGGGTCTTGTTATTGAGTTCTCGGGCAACAATGGCATCGACTCTTAGAGTTGCCATAACTGTGTTGATACCGTAGACCGGCCATTTACTATCGCCTTCCGGATCTTCTGCAAGAGCCATGCGACCCATCGGACCATCTACAACAATTGATGTCATCTCCTTTGCCGCAGCCAGAGATGCGGCGTCAATGGCGTTTTGAGCTTCTTTATGCAAGCCCTGTAGCTGGTTAGTGTTCCAAACCACAAAGGCCACGATAAACGCCGCAACTGTAATTAGGGCAATGACCAATATTGTTGTATTGCCCACTTGTTTCAATTGTCCTGGCTTGCTTTTCATGAATTCCTACCAGGCGAAAAATGCGCCTCAAGTTGATTCCGTGTAAGACCCTTCTTCCCCGATATAGGGTTGTTTTAAACGGTTCCGGCTGAATAATTTAGCTGGAAGGGGCAGCTGATTGTGCTTGCCGAGCACCCAATAGCGAGGTTTTCTGTCAATTTTAGTTGTTCAGAGTGATACTAAATACGGTATCATTACCGGTTTGTACTCTAAGTTTCAAAAACACGCAAATAGTCGTAAATCGAGCTTTTCAGCTGCGCTAACTTGACGAGAAGAGTCAATCGGTGTACATTGGAAAAAGTTAATAAACCCACCAGAAGGACCCGATGGCAAAATTGCGCCATTCCGCCGGTAATACACTGGCCCTTATCGCTGTGGCATTTGGCATACTTCTCATAATTGGCTTCTTTGTACTAAATTTCAATCTCTTGTTCTCCCTCAATAAGGAGGCAAAAACAGCCGCTGACGCTGCAGCCTTGGAAGGCGCAAAGCAAATAGCCATGGTTACTGTGGATTCTCGCCTGGGCAAACTTGGGCTTGTTGATCAATCGGGTGCTGACCCAAATAATCCATTTAAACCAGCGCCGGTTATAAGCTTTAATACTGCCTTGGCTACGGCACGTCTGGATTTGCTGGTGGCTGAAGATTTGAAGAATAACCAGATGGTGACTTTGGCCAAGAGTGATCTGGATGAATTGAAATCCAAATCCGACATTCTTGCCAAAACGGTAGAAGATAAATTTGCGCCTGGAGCGCCGGCTTATGTTGCCGTGAAAAATGCCTTCACTGCTAATGCTTTGCGTGGTGGTTCAAATAAAGTTGATGATGTAACCATTAAGGTCTCTGTAGGACGCGTTCAGGAAGGTTTGACCAATGTCCCAATACCAACTCCTCCTG
>JAKFVJ010000398.1 GCA_021732245.1 Candidatus Obscuribacterales bacterium
AGACGAAATTGGTGAATTGGCGAATTCATTCAACCAAATGATCAGTCGTCTGCGCGAGCAAGAAAGACTACGTCAGGAGTTTATCGCTAATGCTAGTCACGAATTAAAAACACCGACAATGGCAATAGCTCTGTTGTGGAAGCATTACAAGCTGGCGCCGTTAATGATCCGAAATTGCGCGGTGAGTTTTTGCACTCATTGGAAAAACTTGTTGATAGGCAATCGAATTTATTGAAAGACCTTCTCGACATTACACGTCTCGATGCTTCCGTTAGAGCTGACTGGCATGAGGACGTAAATATATCGTCCATCATAAGTGATGCTCTTGAACAAGTACGTGTGCAGGCAGAGAAGAAAGAGATTGTCTTGTCGAATTTGTCTAAAATAGACGGAATGATGGTGTCAGGAAACAGCATTCAATTACAGAGAGCAATCTTGAATCTCCTGCATAACGCGGTCAGCTATACGCCTGTTGGTGGTTCGGTATCAGTAGAAACAAGCACCGACGGTAAAAACGAAATTGCTGTAGTCGTGAAAGACACCGGTCCTGGAATCGAAATCGGTGACCTGCCCCATATTTTTGAACGCTTCTATCGCGCCGACAAGTCTCGTACTCGCGCAGCAGGTGGCACCGGTCTCGGCTTAGCCATCACGAAGGAAATCATCGTGCGCCACAAAGGACATGTTGACGTTGAATCAACTGTAGGGGAAGGCTCAACATTCACGATCCGCTTACCGCTGTCTCGCCACTAAGGAGCATCTAATGACTGACAAATCATGGATGCAGAAATTGGCGGGTTTCTTTGGTGCCCCAAAATCAGATACATCCGAGCCTGCTGAAGAAGTAGTTGAGAATCCCTGTTGCAACGGTGTCGTGCACATCGCATTTCGCGGCGTAAGCGATGAACGTATGTACATCTCCTATTCGCGCAGATGGCCCGAGGTCAAATTCTTTCGTCCGAGAGGTCTGCGGGTATTTTGTGCTGACTGTCGCCGGAGATTGCTGTAGTGGTTTGATTTTAGAGAGTTATTTGAGAGTGAGGAGTAATGCAAATGTTATTTAATAGTGCCCACAAACTTCATTTTTCAGGTTCGTTGTTATTGTTGGCACTTATCACGTGTCCCGTGGCAATGGCACAAATGTCACAAGCCAAGTTCAATGAGGCAGTACGACTGTATGCTGAAGCAGGGCAGGCCTTTAATGCTGGTAATAACACTCGAGCTTCTGAACTGTGTGACAAGGGGTTATTACTCGTAGCAGGACAGAACCCCCAGCTTCTACAGGGGTTTTATTCCACACGTGCTCAAATCTTCTCAAGACAAGGCAAGTATGATTTGGCTGAGAAAGCGGCGCAACTGGCGGTTCAATTTGCCACACAGGTTGACGGCAAGGGACCATCTTACGGACTGGCACTTATGGTGAAGGCAAAAGTGTTAGTTGAGTGTGCACGATTTGCAGCTGCTGAGCCACTGGCTACAGAGAGCGCAAGTATTATGGAACATACCGTTAACCGCAAAAAGGACGCATCCTACGGGCGGGATTACGCTGATGCCTTGACTGGGCAGATGATGTCGTTAGCGGGACAAGGGAAGGAAAAAGAAACCGTAGCAGTACTTAGGCAGCTACTTCCTCTCCGAGGAAAGCCTGATCCGGGAGATTTTGAGTTGTACATGGCCCTAGCTAGTGCTTCTGCACAAACGGGAGATTTGTACTATAAAGTCGGCAAGCTAAGTCAGGCTGAGACGCTATATAAACGATCTATTGCGCTTTATAACGAGTGGAATACAAAATCAAAAAACAACAATATTGGTACAACTCACGTCTTGCCTTATGACAGCATCGTATTGGGGATGAAACACCTGTGCGAGATTTACATCAAGTCCGGACGAACTAAAGAAGCAGCCGATTTAAAGACGGATTTGGATTTTTGGACTTCGATGAAACGTGGAATGTAGAGACCTAAACTTGAAATCACAAATTGTGATTTCAAGTTTAGGTTAGGATTTAATGTCCCAACTCGCTGAGGAAAGGCGTTTGAGATCACAATTTGTGACCTCAAGATTTATCTTTTGGCTAATCCTGTTGCTAGCTCTAGGTATTCTCAATCATCGGCAGCAACCGATCTATTGACAGTGTATTATAAGTGTATTACACTTGACGTATAGGATTGGTGGATAGTTGGCGCCCTTTTGTCGCTTTGAGATCACAATTTGTGATCTCAAACATAGATCGAGGTTTAAATGGCGACGGATACACCGGCACAAGACAGAAGTTCACTGACATCTCGAATTCACTTTGTGCGTGGACAGAAGATCATGCTCGATGCTGATCTGGCCGAGCTCTACGGGATTTCCACCAGAGTGTTTAATCAAGCAATTAAGCGTAACTCCGAGCGCTTCCCGCTCGATTTTATGTTTCGGTTGGACGACAAGGAGTACAAGTCTTTGAGATCACAATTTGTGATCTCAAACGTTGGGCGAGGAGGTCGTCGCCATTCTCCCATGGCATTTACCGAACATGGCGCAATTATGGCTGCTACTATCTTAAATTCACAAAGAGCTATTGAGATGAGCGTTTTTATTGTGCGTGCCTTTGTGCAGCTTCGAGATATGGTTTCAAATCATAGCGAATTAACTGACAAATTGAATAAATTGGAAAGCAAGGTATCGGGACACGATCAGGAGATCGCCAATTTGTTCGAGACAATTCGTCAATTGATGATGTCCCCTACTCAAACGCGGCGCTTTGTTGGATTCCGAACTAATCGGCAAGAGAGAGACAAGTAACTATGCCTAAATTGACAGACAAACAATTACAACAACGAAAGGTAGAGATGGCTGCTAGGTCACGCGCTGCTGTGGCTAAGAAGGAATTAGTCCAGTTCCGTTTAGAGGCTGACCAGATTGTGAAACTGTTTGAAATCGCAGCGAAAAACGAAACGCACATGGGCACTATGCTGCGTCAGTGGGTCAACGAGCGGATAGCTTCTGAAGAAACAGGTTCAGGCACTAGCTTATACTCGGACAAGCAAGAAAACCGAGACGTATCTGCCGGATTGGTTGTGAAGGAAACCACAACGGAACTTTACAAGAACGATAATCTGGAACGTAAAATCAATTTGTTAGAGCAGCGCATCGTCAAGCTGGAGGCGAATGCAAGAAACAAGAAAACCAAAACTTGAGATCACAATTTGTGATCTCAAGTTTTGGTTCAGACTTTATGTCTCAAATCGCTGATGACGAGTAGTGGGACGTTTGAGGTCACAATTTGTGACCTCAAACAACGCCTATCTTAAATACGTTTGAAACGCTAAAAAGTTCAAGTTCGCCACGTTAAATCGAAGCGAACTAGTAATTAATGTTGGAGCGATCCTTGTAAAAGGTTCCTGTCTCAATTGGCTGTGCTTAGTTTACTTGCCTGGAGCAATGCATCAAATTCGTTTGCTGGATAGGGAGTTGACTTTGTTTTGGTCTGAAGGGAGTTGAAAAACTCGTCTCTAAATTTCAGCGCTAGTTGCCCATACTGCTCTATGGCAGAGGCAACTGGCGGAGGTACCTCATTTGATTTTGTTCTGTCACTGAGCAAGGACCGTAATTTTAAGTGCCAGTTCTCCTGTCCGTAGAATTTGGTAACTATGCAGTGAATCATGCTTGCAATGCTGGCGCAGCGGTCATAGTTTTGATGCTTGCTCAGGAATATGAGCTCGTCGTCTGCTAAATCGAATTCAGCTGATAAAGCGAGACCAAAATCGGTAAAGTAAAGGCGATCACCATCTGTGAGCATGTTGTTGAAATGAGGGTCAAAGTGGACAAATGAACGTGTGTTGAGAAAATTTGTTGTTTCTACAAGCTGATTGTCGACAAATGAAATTGCGCCATCTGCGTCAATATCGAGTTGATGTTTCAACCATTGCGATAAAGTAGACGGAATGTACTCCAGGAAAAGCACCAATTGTGCCGAAGCATCGCGAATACCTTCTAGCCTCTTCCGTACGGCTGATGAATTGTCCCAGTATTGAATATCTCCATCAATATCTTCAACAGCTTTGCCAATATTATTAGCGGAAGGGCAAGGCAAAATCCGCCAATAATAGAGAATCGGGAAGTTCGCACATTGGTCCGACAAAACCCAATTTGTCGTCATTATGTGGGCGGTAAGATCACGCCAAGCCCCAAAACCTGTTGATCCGACGCCATACTGGTAGAAGAGCGGTAGTCCAAAAATATTAGAGGTAGACATAAAGTGCTCAGGCTGTCTTTCTAAGTTGGTCAGAGGGATTTTTTTGACAAAGACAGGAGCATCATCCACTGTCGTCAAAGCTGAACTACCACCATAACCACAATGGAGTGGCTTTGCTTCCTCAATCAGAAGAGTGAGCTTGTGGTCACTTTGGACGGAAAGCTGCTTTGACAGGTGGTTATACTTTTCTATTCGACTATACAATTGGCCGCCTGAGAAAGTCTCCACTGTTCATCGCCAGTGATATCTATTAGCGTTACTTCGGGTCGGCACAAAAATCTCACGCGCGGTGCCCAAGAACCTTCGAGTCCTACTCCGCGAGTTACGCTAAGCCAGGTATTGTTCACGTGATACATGCCTGCCTCAAATTGTTTTCCGGTGGGGGACCGAGTAATTATCGCTCCGTAGAAGGGCAAGCGCACTTGTCCACCGTGTGTATGACCAGTACATAGAAGATCGACGTTGTACTTGCTTAGCGATTCTGCGGCACATGGGTAGTGATAGACGTAAATGTTGAAGTTGTTCTTGGATAACTTGTTTAGATTTGCTGTCCCCGGTGATTCCCGATCTACTGGGACGCCAGTGACGCAAATAGACATGCCATGTAAATTTAGCTTTTCGAGTTGCCCCTTTAGATTCTTGACCTTGGTCTTTCCTAGAATATCTACATTAGGCCACTGCCGGCTGTCGTGGTTTCCCAGTCCGACGAAAGTTGGTGCGATGGTAGATAGCTCTTGCATGCACTTTCTGAATATGGGCAAACCCTCGCGACAATTTATGCAATCTCCGGAAAATACAATGATGTCCGGATGAAGTGATTTAATCGTTGGATAAAGTCTGGGTTCGAGTCTGGGTTCGGAGTCACAATGCAAATCTGAAATATGCACTATGCGCAGAGATGGTCTATCTGGATTAGCAGCAAATTTTTTCGAGTAAATTGTTGATCGAGTGACTTCAAGGTCATAGGGCTCGACGAAGATTCCGTAGCTAACGCAAGCGATTATGGCAATCCCGACTAAGACTCCTAGGATATCCAATGGAGCGACTTTTCCTTTTGTACGTATCGATTTGATAGTTCGCCAAACAGCTCTAAGTGCCCAGAGGGAAATGACAATTAAGACTGCCACGAAAAGGACCAAAACGAAGAGTTCTGAAATCAGCGGATTCATGGCAAATTGTTCCCCTGTGGAGGGATTATGTCCTTCGTCCTACGCCTGTTCGTCCAATGCCTGGCGCAAGAAGCCGGCGGATTTGTTGATGAGGGTTTCGGCTTGTTGTCTGCCCAGTTTGCGCTTGACCATGAGGATGGCTGTTTTAGCGTTGTAGTGGGAGGCGACAAGAGCGCCTTCGGCGATGTGGCGTGGCACATCTGCTAAGCTGCTGATGATCATCAAGGCGCGTTCGCGCAATTTCTCGTTGGTTGGTTTTAAATCAACCATCAAGTTTTCGTAGACTTTGCCGAGACGTACCATTGAGCAGGTGGAGATGAGGTTCAAGATCATCTTTTGTGCTGTGCCGGCTTTCATTCTGGTTGAGCCAGTCAATGCTTCTGGTCCGACTGGGGCAACAATGGCAACGTCGGCAATTGATTCCAATTCGGAATTCGGGTTGTTCACGACAGCAATTACCTTGGCTCCCAATTCGCGAGCTTTATCGCAAGCGCCTTGGACATAAGGTGTTCTGCCGCTGGCGGTTATTCCGACGACTACATCTTTGTCGGTGATGTTAGCGGCGGTGGCGTCAGCTATGCCGGATGTTTTGGAATCCTCGGCATTTTCAAATGCTTGGAACATTGCTTCTTTGCCGCCGGCAATGTAAGCAGTGACGATATTGGGGTCAATACCAAATGTCGGTGGGCATTCGGATGCGTCGAGCACGCCGAGTCTGCCGCTTGTTCCGGCGCCGAAGTAAATGAGGCGGCCGCCTGCGCGCAATCCGTCGACAATGAGGTCAACTGCGCGGGCGATGTCCGGTATCACTTTGTTGACTGCTTGAGCGACTAGGAGATCTTCGCTTTGAATACGCGACACTAAGTCCAGCGTATCGAGCACATCCAAATCCATTGTTTTTGGATTGCGCTCCTCAGTGAGCATTTTATTGAACTCAAACGTGTAACTTGATTTCACTGAGCCTCCTAGCTTCCCTTGGTTCGCGGTCGATGATGCTGAATTTGCCATCTTGTTGTGCCTTTGTTGGTCCTAAATCTACGGTGGAGCGTTTCAAGTATTGACCGTCACCGGCTTTGCCTGTGTATTTGCCGTTTTCTATTACGACCTTACCACGAGACAAGACGGTTTCGGGTACGCCTTGAACTTCCATTCCTTCATAACAGTTGTAGTCCACATTCATGTGGTGATGTTCAGCGCTTATGGTCATCTTCTTGTCTGGGTCGAAGATAACGATATCGGCGTCAGATCCCGGAGCAATTGTGCCTTTGCGGGGGAAGAGACCGAATATCTTCGCTGCAGAGGTGGAAGTTATTTCCACGAAGCGGTTTAGATTGATTCTTCCTTGGACAACACCACCATTGAAGACGAGGCTCATGCGGTTTTCAACGCCTGGTCCGCCGTTTGGTATTTTGCTGAAGTCATCCTTGCCCAAGTGCTTTTGATCTTTGAAGCAAAACGGGCAATGGTCTGTGGATACTGTTTGCAGATCATTCATGCGCAAACCGGTCCAAAGTTCCTCTTGATTCCACTTTTCACGAAGTGCCGGTGTCATTACGTACTTGGCGCCTTCGAAGTTTTCTTTCTCGTAGTAGCTGTAATCGAGGAAGAGGTATTGCGGGCATGTCTCGGCAAATGCTGGAATACCTTCGTCGCGAGCTTCTTTTACTTTCTTCAGCGCGTCGTAGCAGCTTAAGTGCACGATGTACACGGGTGATTCGGCCATTTCAGCAAGAGCTATTGCGCGGTTAACACCTTCAGCTTCTGCTTTGGTTGGGCGAGTGAGCGCATGGTATTTGGGTGCCGTGTAGCCTTTTCTTAGCGCATGGCGAACAATTTCATTGATGACGATACCGTTTTCGGCATGCATACAAATAAGTCCGCCGCGACTTCCTGCGACAGACATTGCGCGAAAAATAGTAGCGTCGTCTGCGAGCAATACGCCCGGATAGGCCATAAATAGCTTGAAGCTTGTGACACCTTCGCGATCAATCATCTGCTTCATTTCAGGAATATGATCGTCGGTGAAGTCAGTGACGATCATGTGGAAGCCATAGTCAATTGCTGTTTTGCCGTCGGCTTTTTTGTGCCAGATGTCTAAAGCTTCAAGAATTGCCTGACCTTTGTTTTGAATGGCAAAGTCAATGATTGTTGTGGTGCCGCCGTGGGCTGCCGCGCGTGTGCCGGTTTCAAAATCATCGGCAGATGTAGTGCCGCCGAAAGGCATGTCCATGTGAGTGTGGGCGTCGATACCGCCTGGAATTACGAGCTTGCCTTTTGCGTCGATTGTCTTGTCGGCTTGCATATTTAAGTTGGTGCCGATGGCGACTATCTTTTCGCCGTCAATAAAGACGTCGGCGTAGTAGTCGTCGACTGCTGTAATAATGCGCCCGTTCGTGATCAAAGTTTTCATGGCATTCAACACCTTTTACGCAAGGCTGTGTAGCGGCTTGGAAAGCCAGAGCTAATGTTAACCCAGAAGAAGATAGCTAAAAACACCATTTCGTTTATCTCTTCAATAAT
>JAKFVJ010000396.1 GCA_021732245.1 Candidatus Obscuribacterales bacterium
TGCGCCATCACATCTAAAGGTGGCAATTTCCAGCTGCACACCATTTATCTCTGTATGTTTCACCGCAAAATTCTTACCGGCAATTTTACCTTCCGGCATCAACTCATCAACGCGAGCAGGAGGAGCATTTGTGACGATATCATAGTCTTTCGGAGTCTTACCGAGCAAAATATCGCGGACGCAACCACCAACGAAGAATGCTTCGTAGCCGGCTTTATTTAATATATCCACAGCTTCAACACCAGCGAGCCAGTCTTTGGATTGAGTTATTTCCTCAGGTATTAAGAGTCCAATCTCTTTCGGCCTGATTTTGGCAATATGCTCCCAGTATTTCCAGCGCACTTCTCTAACAGCCTGATTACCGGCGCGGTTAATTTCCTTAGTTGCTTTCGCACTCAGCTCAGCTACTTTTTTACCGGCTAGTTCATCCGCTTGTATGCCGCCCGGTATCGCAGCGACTCCGTCCATAACTGCATGCTTCAATCCGGAGCCTAGAACTTTGCCGACATCAAGCGATTCATTCTCCTGCTTCTGGCGAAGAATTTCGGATGCTGAACCACTAGCCATTCCGAAAGTGCTGCCGGTTAAAGCGGTGGCGACAAGAGGTCTTTCACTCAAAACGGGGCTGACTTTCCGCAGCCCTTTAAACATACCGTGCCCAGCTACAAACACTGCCACATCAGACGTCATAGCCAAAGGGTCGAAAGTCGTAGCAAGCGCTTTCGGTGACCCACTTACAGCGGAATCGACGAAGCGATTGGCAATTCCCAGTGCCACCCCTTGCCCGGCGACGTTAAGCTTCAAGTGCGGCATAACGGCCAGAGAGCCCTTCATTAAGCCGCCCTTGACCGTGCCTTTGAGGGCGTCGATAGTCATTGCCTGGGCGTTCCAATCTCCCGGCTTCTTATCCTTGCAAGAATCGTATACTTCCCCGAAGGCGAACGTGGCGGCAGTAACTGCTATGCCCGTCTTGCCTCGCATAAACAGACCTGCCGTTTTGGCCATTTCCGTGCCAATAGGCATAAGCTCCGAAACCCAGTCAGGCTGCGCCTTTGACTC
This sequence comes from Candidatus Obscuribacterales bacterium, assembly GCA_021732245.1. Classification (GTDB taxonomy): domain Bacteria; phylum Cyanobacteriota; class Vampirovibrionia; order Obscuribacterales; family Obscuribacteraceae; genus SBAT01. Next base: position 1,060 of record JAKFVJ010000396.1, read on the forward strand.
TGGCAGCGCTTCATGGAGGGGTTTATCGCGATCCATCACCAAACCTCTATGGATTTAATAGCGATAAATCTATCGTATGAAGACTTGATCTGTTCCCGTGAAATCCCCCATGAGAGCCGGGAATTTAATCAGCTAGGTTAGTCTACAGTGACCACAATCTTTGGTGGGTATTTTTTAAGTGTTTCTCTGTGAGCGTTCAGCGCTTCAGAGATAAGTCCTGTATAGACGAGCTTGCGAATAAGATAGCTGTGCGTCTCTGTTGGGTCCAAATACAGATTGAAGAATTTCCCAAAGGTATATTCTTTGTTGTATCCGGAAAATCCACCAACACAGACTGTGTCTTTGTGATCAAAATCCGTGGCCATACGGAAGAATTTATACTCGGCGCAACGCAATGCTGAGAGATCAGTCTTCAACCAGTAATAAACAAATTTGCGATTTGACTCACCATCATGAGCAAGCAAATAAGATGTTTGATCAACACCGTCGATAAAACGATCGGCAGGCACCTTACTGCTTGCACCAGCAACAGCCAATGATGTTGTGAACAAGTCAGATAGATCAAATAAGCCATCGTTGACTCTACCGGAATTGATCATGCCATGCCAGTAAGCAACTCCTGGTACACGCATACCACCTTCCCATGTCGAGCCCTTCGCACCACGGAAGGGCGAGTATCCGCAATCCGGCCATGCTTCCATTTCCGGGCCGTTGTCTGAGGTGACAAATATAAGGGTGTTGTCTAATTGACCAGTTGTCTCTAACTCTTTGACCAAGCGTCCAAGAACATCATCAATTTCAACTATCACATCTTTGTATGGATATTTGCACGCGGACTTTCCTTTGAATTTATCGTTTGGATAGTTATCGAAGTGACAGCCTCTTGTGCAGTGATAGAGGAAAAATGGACGCTTGTCTGCAGCAGCGCGACGAATAAAACCTAGAGAATAATCAGCCCACATTTCATCCAATTTACTGCAGACAGGAATTGTTATCTCGTCTAGATTTTCAATTGGTCCGCCTTTTTTAGCATGGACAAGATGCTTGTTGAATTTCTGCGCTTCCACCATTGCTGTTCTTGCCGGGTTATGAACGATTTCAGGATAGAAATAAGAATCGCGCCATTCGGTGTACATATCGGAAACACTCAGGAATCCGAAAAAATCTTCAAAGCCGACATTTTGTGGTTGGGATTCGACGTTTTCTCCCATATGCCATTTGCCGACTGCTTGTGTGGCATAGCCTGCTTCATTGAGCAGCTGAGCCATTGTAATTTCGCCTTGCAGTCCACCTTTTTCACCATACATTGGCGGACGCAAAATGCCATGACGGATGGGCAAGCGTCCGGTCATGATCGTCGCGCGAGTCGGCGAACAAGAAGGTTGCGCATAGCAAGAGGTCAGCATCAGACCTTCCTTGCATAGCCTGTCGATATTTGGAGTTGCGGCTCCGGACATATGACCGCCACCAAAGCAACCAGGATCGCCATAGCCGACATCATCCATAAGGAAGATCAAAATATTCGGCTTCTTACCAAATTTCTTTTCCAGCGCCGCAAGTTTTTCGCGCGCTTCATTGCTCTGCAATACATGTGGTATCACCGGCTCCATATTGGGAGCAACAGTTTGCACTGCTTGCACAAGTGGATCCTCGGCGAAAGCCGCTTGAACACTCATTAGTAAGACAAAGCCGGCAGTCAAAAATGCAAGCGCAGAATTACGGACAGGTCTCATATATCCCTCATTAGTAAGGCGTTTCCTAAAGCAACCATTAAGAATACACTACGGATGGAACATTTAATGAGAGCTGCCTATCTTTTTCAACGCATGAGAACACCAATGTGAGGTATTAATCATGGGTATACTCAGTTTCATCCTGTTTCTATTCGTAGCAGCAGCATGCGCCTGGATTGCAGAATATCTTGTACCTGGTAGCATCCCAGGCGGATTTCTTGTATCCGTAATTTTCGGTATCATCGGCGCCTGGATTGGAGTCAGCATCATGGGTCCTGTCGGCCCAAGTTTAGCTGGAGTATCGTTGTTACCGACAATTCTAGGTTCTGCGATATTGGTCTTTCTAGCTTCCTTTGTAGGCAGACAATTCGCGCGAAGGTAGCCTCTGACTTGATGAGATGCTCTTAAGCCGCTATCGCCGCACAAGCTAAATTAGACCTTTTGGCCTAAAATTGAATCTGAAACGCAAGGGCGCATTTTGTGCGCCCTACATCAGCGAGAAGGATTCAGCATGAACAAAGATATTTGCGCCAAACTGACAGGTCTAACGCTATTGGCAAGCCTGGCACTTACTCAGCCTGGACTCTGTCAAGAGTCCGTGACCAAGGTCGCTAGCTCCCACGGCAAATTGAAAGTCGGGCTGTGCCTCGGCGGTGGCGGCACAAGAGGCGGCGCTCACGTCGGAGTTTTAAAAGTTTTTGAAGAAGAAGGCATCCCAGTCGACATGGTTGTCGGCACAAGCATCGGCGCCATTGTCGGTGGCATGTACTCAGCAGGCGTACCGGTCGAAGATATAACTTCAGACATGCTCGGTGGCAAAGTAATGAAGTCGTTTATGACTGTTCCTATTCCCATTCGCGTCCTCGCTGCACCAATTATGGTTATCCCGCGTCTTTGGAGCCATCCTTACGATGGTCTGTACAAAGGTAATTTGTTCCGCAACTACATGCTTTCGGCAATTCCGCCGGCAATGCATAATATTGAAAATCTCAAGATTCCATTTGCCGCAGTTGCTTTCAATATCCGTGATTGCCAACCATACGCAATTGAATCCGGCAATATAGGATATGCAATTCAAGCTAGCTCCGCTGTGCCAGGCTTGAGAAAACCAGTTGAAATAGGCGACAAGCTATTTGTCGACGGTGGTGTCGTAGCCAACTTGCCTGTTGAACAGACACGCGCAAAAGGCGCTGATATCGTTATTGCCGTTGATATCGATGAAAGACTGCCGTATGAATCTTTCGACTCATTTAGAAAAATGGGCAGCGTCACCAAGCGCATGGTTACTTATGAACTTCATCATGATGACGAGCCGGCTACAAAAATGGCAGATATCCTAATTCACCCAAATGTTGATGGTATCGGCTTAGTCTCTACCAAGAAGAAAGACATGGTTCGCGCTTATGAAGCAGGCATCAAAGCTGCACGTGAAGCAATGCCGGCTATTAAAGCGAAACTACAACAAGTTGGACTAACGAGTCTCCGTCAAACTCAATAGTGGTCAATTTCAGTAGAACATTTCCAGGTAGCCTCACAATAGCTTGTGTCTTAAGACACAAGCTATTGTGTTGAAACGTCTAGTAGTATTTACGCCAATGCCGGAGGATAGAAATTAATGGACGTAATTGGATACGCAAGAGTCGTGCCGCAAGAAGGTGGAGACGAAGCGCTGCAACACCAACGTGATCGCATTGAGTCTTTTTGCAAAGCGAAGGGGCATAAACTTGTTAGCTTCTACCAAGAGCAAGTAAGTCGTGATATTGCTCTAGATGAACGCAAGACTCTCTTAGAAGCAATGGCTGCATCAAAAGGGAAAGCTCTTCTCATTGTCAGACTTAATAAGATAAGCGGACAAAAATCCATGGTGCGTGAAGCTGTTCGCCGCATTACAGAGGGCGGTGGTCAACTCTTAACGGTGGAAGGGTCAAATGATCCGGAAACTATGGAGTCGACTCTGCAAGTGACTATGAAACGGGAGTAGTACAATACAATCTATCATTCGAATTTTTAGGTGTCCGAATTTTCAGGAGAATTTACCGTGTCGCTTAATATGCTGATGGATGCCATCGACGGCAAGAAGCTAATGTGCCCTCTTTGCAAGAAGCCGGTCCAGAAATACGAGAAATTCGTTGAGATGACTAACAACGTTTGGGACGGAGCTGGGGATTCGAATAGGAATGAGGGCACGGTCGGCTCGAAAGTGACGCTCATTTGCGGCAACGACAAATGCGATTGGCGCGAGCGGACGGAGTACTGGAAGAATTACATCGAGTAGGGCTTTGTCATTCTGAACCTGCGTAGCAGGTGAAGAATCTGCCGTGAGTTTAGATTGTTCATCGTAAGAACAGGGCGCATGATTAGGTACGGCAGATTCTTCGCTTTGCTCAGAATGACAAACAGCTTGAGGGTCTTCGTTGCATAAACGCGTGGTGACGGGTGATGAGTCGATAACTTGTTTCAATGATGAGACAGGTGAGCTCTATCACAATCAAGCGGGCGCGTTTACAGAGGCGTTGAAGAATTATGTGGAACCGGCGGGTTTGGCAGCGATAGCGAAAACCGGATCAATTACGGTGATGGATGTTTGTTTTGGGTTGGGCTACAACACGTTTGTTCTTTTAGACGAATTGCGCAAGTTGGGTATTGCTTGCGAGGTGAATATCCTTGGGCTGGATATTGATGAGGCGATACTGTCTGTCTTGGACGATGTGTTAGCGGATAAGAGATTTGCAGAGCTTCGCACGTTTATGAATGACGGAGTCTTCAAATCAGAGTTTGGCGTGTATGAATTTGCACTGGATGAAGCAGGGAAGATTCGCATTCGTGTTGAAGTTAAGCAGCAGGATATTCGTGAAGCGGCGATGACTTTAGAGCAGGATTTTGATCTTGTCTTCCATGATGGGTTTTCGCCTTACAAAGTACCAGAGCTTTGGACTGTTGATTTGTTCAAGCGTTACCACAAATTGCTCGATGCGCGGAAGGGTGCTCTGCTGACTTACAGCGCGGCACCTGCGGTGCGCGCTGGGTTGCGGCTTGCAGGATTCAATGTGTTTGCTACAACGGCTGTGGGGAGCAAGCATGGGGGCACGCTGGCGACAATAAGTGCAGAGGACGAACGCAAGGGAAATGCGGCGCTGCTTACTGATGAGCAGGAAGAGCGGTTGAAGACGAGATCGGGGATTCCTTATCGCGACAATGAGACACTCACTGCGACGCGGGAGCAGGTCATGTCGTTACGCGAACGAGAGCAGCAGCACTGGCAATGAGCGAATGAGGGCGCATGCAATGCGCCCCTACAGCAAGAAAAGTAGGGTCGACAAATTAAAGAGATCGCTCGAGATGGCGATTAGCGAACAAGGGCCCATGCAATGCGCCCCTACAGCAAGAAAAGTAGGTCGACAAATTAAAGTAGGCAGCTCGAGATTACAGCGGACCTAGAACAAGTAGACTCGTGCTGGCGTGTATGGTGCGTAGCGGGCTAAGTTATCGACTTGGCGGACAGCGATTTGTTTGACTGTTCCAGCAAGTGAGCGAGCGGATGTTCCGGACACGGGTACGTGTGTGTAGCGTGTGGCGAAACCGGCGGCTCTTGAAACAGCAGCGTTGCGCATGTGTGATACGAAGCCTGCTGGTTGAAGTGCGGCGCGGGCGGCAGTCGCTGCTCCACCTTGGGCGACATTGTGCCATGAGCCGAAGCCGACCGGCTTGGTGGCAATTGATGTGCGCTTGCTGCCGGCAATTAAGCCTTTCAATGCTTGTTGCGGCAAGAGGTTAAGCGGGAATGGTGCTGGACCAGCGCTGGTTGTTACAGGCTGTGCTTGCTCTTGCAATTCAGATACCGAATCAGCAGAGTAGGTTTCAACATTGTCGCCTGTGATATCAACATCACCGGATTTCATTTCGTCAGCAAGCTTGTCGATCAATTGACGCTCTTTCGAAGAAATGGAATCTGCTTTATTGCCGACGATATCTACATCATCGAGAACACTGTTCGGCAATGAGCTGACCAAAGCGTTTGCATTCTGACGAGCGGCAGCTTTTGGCGGCTCCGGCACAAGACCATGTCCAGCCAATTTCTTAGCTGTTTTAAGGGCCGCACGTTGATTGTTGAAATGCGTGAATGTTGTTGTAATAGCTTTGAGTGCAAAGTTTTCCGGATTGGAGATTGCTTGTGAGTTCAAAGAGACTTGTCCGGCAATTGGTGTCTTGTCTTCAACGACAACCATTTTTGAGCTGGACAGTCCAACTGGAATTTGAGTAGCAAGACTTTCGTCCTCTACGCCAAGTCTGGCAGCAGATGACAGATCAGATTTTCTCGGCAACGGACGGTTTGCCATAAATGCACGCAAATTTCTCTTGCGCTTAGCCGGCGCCGGAATGTCGGCAATGGTCAATGTGGCTGCTGGAGCTTCCTGCGTATCGCCAACGGAAGCAAGACTCTTCTTCAACCAATCTGCTTTGTCTGACACGGCTTCATCAGCTTGCGAAGCCAAAGGGAATAGGACGTTTATACATCCGAGAATTCCTGCAAATAGTGCCTTTACTTTCATTTGTACCAATTACTTTCTATTTTGTGATTTTGCCAATTTTTTTGGTTGCCAATTCGCCAGCCAGAAGCTGTTTTCAAATTTGTCCAATTCAGAGAGTTTAAGTGTAGATATTGGGTGGACAACAGTCACTGGGAAAACTACGCACTTGGGTAACAGGTTGCTAATGCAGCCTGTCTTTAGTGGGGTAAATCCCATGTTGACCCAAACGCCTAGCTTACGATGAGATTCTTCGGTCGCAAAGCCTGCCCTGAGCGAAGTCGAATGGGCTCCCTCAGAATGACATTCACTATTGGTCCCAAACCAGCCTGTAACCCACGCCCCGCACGGTCAAAATGTGCTTCGGATGACTGGGGTTGGATTCCAACTTTTCTCTTAAATAACGTATATGTACATCGACTGTCCGGCTTTCGCCCAGGAAATCCGAGCCCCAAGCTTGAGCAAAAAGCTGATCACGGGTAAACACCCTGTTGGGCTGGCGGGCAAGGGCAACCAGCAATTCGAATTCCTTATATGTGAGTTCGACCTCGCGTGAGCCGACCCGAACAGTACGGCTGTCCAAATCTA
>JAKFVJ010000128.1 GCA_021732245.1 Candidatus Obscuribacterales bacterium
GAGGAAAGCCAATTCCCGCTCAAAAGAATGCCCATATTCGCCAGCTTGTTCATAGGCTTTCTCGGCGGAGATGACAATCTCGCCAATCTCCCAAGGGGCGCCTGGGGGCGGGATTTCCAGCTCTAATGGGAAGGATAAAACGTCAGTTGCATAGTCCTTGCCGCGCCACTGTTTGTTAAGCTTGCGTATGGCGGCGTTTGAGACGATAACCAAGCTAATGGCTCCCCGGCGCGGCATTTCAGCCAATAGGCGGGCTTTTAGGTGCTTTGGGCGACTATTTTTAAGGTTTCTAAGAGCCTCGGCGGCTAACAGGTCGACTGTCTCCTCAAGCCAGGCTAGGTCCACCTTTTGGCGGCGCTGTTGGTTCTGGAGCTGGATTTGAAGAGGCATAAAACCCTATCTAAAGCCTCATTTGGCTTGAAAAATGACGACCCGACATGCTAGCATGAAAGCCTAAGAAATCTGATTGTCGTAGACTTAAGTTAGTCTACGGCATGATGCTGTTCTAGGCGTCCAAGCTCACTGAGCCTTCGGGTTCAAGAGATGCGGGGCGTTTCAACTGGCGTTAAGCCGGTTTTCGAGGAGGCACCTTGCCGGCCAATCTGGACAAAGTCACTGATATCGCCGAAAGCGTCTGTAAGAAGCTTGGTTATATTTTTGTCGATGCCAGAATTGGACAAAGCGGCAGTCGTCGATGTCTGACTGTGACTATTCACAACGAAGATGGTCATATCGGATTTGAGGATTGCGAAAAGGTCAGCCGCACCTTGGAAGAATTGCTGGACAACGAGGAGCCACCTTTAATTCAAGGAGCTTTCTTGCTGGAAGTAGAAAGTCCAGGTCTTGATCGAGAACTGAAAACTGAAAGAGAATATGCTGTATTCAAAGGCTATCCTGTTGAAGTTAAAGCTCGTCAAAAACTGGACGGTATCGGAGATTCATTCACTGGAACTCTGATGGGTCTTAAGGATGGCATTGCCAGCTTTGCTAATCCAAAACCAATTGTGTCTAAAAGCAAAAATGCAAAAACACAAAAGGCAAAGACCGCAAAGGTTCAAACTCTGACATTACCCAAAAAGTTGGAAGTTGAACTCTCAAAACTGAATAAAGTCCGTTTATATCCGGAGGTAGAGTCGTGATTAAAATAGGCGACAAATTGCTGGAAGCAGCAGAAGAACTAGAGCGCGAGCGCAATATTCCGCAGGAGGAATTTATTTCCTATGTCTTCGATGCAATCGTTGCTGCTTATAAAAAGAAAGTGCCGGATCATGACGTTGAGGGCGTACGCGCAATCTTCGATCCGGAGACAGGCGAAATAGGAATTTTTGCACCGAAAGAAGTTGTCGAAAAGGTTGCTAACTCCTATCACCAGATTTCACTCAAAGACGCTAAGGATCTCATTCCTGACGTCGCTGTAGGCGAAGTTTTGGAAATTGAAGTTACACCGACAGACTTCTCTGAATTCGGTCGTATTGCTGCACAAACAGCAAAACAATTGATCACGCAAAGACTGCGCGAAGCAGAAAAAGAGTTGATCAAGAAAGAATTCGAGGCACGCAAGGGCACCTGCACAACAGGTCAAATCGAGCGTATCGAAGTGATAAGCAACACAAGAAACAACGTCATCATCAACTTGGGTCGCGTAGAAGGCTGCATGCCGACACGTGAGCAATTGCCTGGTGAGACATATCGCGTGGGCAATCGTGTTCGCGTTTACGTTCTTGAATTGCGTGACACCGGACGCGTTCCGCAGATAATTGTTTCGCAAGCGCATCCTGAATTGGTTCGCGAATTGTTTGAACTCTATGTGCCTGAAATTGAAGATGGCACAGTTGAGATCAAATCAATTGCTCGTGAAGCTGGTTACAGAACAAAAATCGCAGTGCATTCCGAAGATACTGATGTTGATCCGGTAGGAGCATGTATCGGTACTCGTGGTGTGCGTATTCAAAACGTTGTTGCTGAATTGCGCAACGAGAAGATAGACGTCATCCGTTTCTCCACAGATCCGGTCGACTACATCTCCAACTCGTTGAGCCCGGCTCGCATCACGACAGTTGCTCTGTACGAAGATGCACCGGAAATGGGCGGCAAGCGTGCTGAAGTTATCGTTCCAGACGATCAATTGAGCTTGGCTATCGGCCGTGGCGGACAAAACGTCCGTTTGGCAGCCAAACTCACCGGCTGGAAGATAGACATCAAGTCCGAAAGCCAAACAGGCGGTACGTATAAAAACGTGACGGCCGGCGTTGAAGAATAGTTTGTATGAGAGGGCTTAGACGTAAATACTTCGAATAGAAAAGACACTAGAGCACAGGCGGTACATGACCGCCTGTGCGTGTCCTGTCGAAGTTTCCGGTCTCAGTCCCAACTCATTCGTCTAACAGCCGACAACGCCAGCGGGCAAGTATTTGCTCGTTTTGATTGCTTAACATATCCACATTCTGACAGCCCTGTAATCGGGCGATCCGCTTATCTTTGCCCGAATGCCAAATGCGTCGAAGAGGCGCTAAAGGGCACCAGGCTTAAGTTTGCCCTATCCGGCCGCAAGGTCAAAGGGCAAGTAAGTAAGCGGTCTATAACCTGGCCTCTTGAGTCACAACTTATCAATGTTTTGCTAAGTAAATTTACAGATAGGGCACAAACATGCCAAAATACTCAGGGGAAGGCATCTTCACCAAAAGCAAAGCAAGAACCGCCCAAGGCGGGTAGTGCTGAGCGCGACAAAGCTGGAGCAAAAACAAACAAATGAACGATCGAGTTCGTATCTATGAACTAGCACGGCAGATGAATCTTCCTAACCAGGATCTCGTCGTAACGTTGCGCGAACTGGGGTATGAGGTGAAGAGCCACTCCAGCACAATCGACGGGTCGACCGTCGGGCTTTTGATTTCCGCCCTCGGCAAGAAGAAAGCTGGTGAGAAAGTCAGTGCCGCCTCAACACCGGCAGCGGCACCAGCTGCTAAAGCTCCAAAAACATCGAAGGCAACTATCGCTCCGCCTCCGGAACCAGTCGTTGTGAAGCCGCGTGTTCTTTCTCGTCGCAAACCAACTCCACCCCCAGGTGAAGTTGTTGCTGAACCAATTGCCGAGCCGTTGGCTCCTGCAGCTGCTGAAGCACCGGCTGCACCAGCACCGGTTGCCACACCTGAGCCAGTCGCTCCGCCACCAATCCCAGCACCAGTTGCTCCAGTTGCAAGACCATCACTAATTCTTCCACCTGCACAGCCTCCGGTTGTAGCTGCTCCTGAGGCGGCGGCTACTGAAGAACAAAAGTCTGAAGGCGCTAAGAAGGACGGTAAGAAGGACAAGAAGCATTTTAGAGATGACGACGATGACGAGAAGAACAGCCCATTAGTTGTGAAGGCAACTCCATCACAGCCGGTTCGCGTTGCTGCTCCTTCTATTCGCGCAACCCCACCGCGTCCTCCGAAGTCGCACCGTCAAGGTGGCGCAGACAGGCATGCGAAAAAAGAAGAGAAATCAAAACCGGCTGCTGCAATTCTTGAAGTACCGAAGATCATTACTCTGACGCAACCGCTGACAGTGAAAGAATTGGCTGAGCGTATGCTTGTTCCTGAAACAGAAGTGATCAAACGTCTGTTTATGAAAGGCTTCATGCGCACCGTCAACCAAATGGTTGAGCTGGAATTGGCTCGCGATTTGGCCATTGAGATGGAGTACGAAGTACTTACTGAAGAGCTCAAAGCGGAAAAAGCGGAAGAAGTTGCCCTCACCGATGAAGAAAAGGCCGCTCTGGTTACCAGACCACCTGTTGTAACCATCATGGGTCACGTTGATCACGGTAAGACAAGCTTGCTGGACGCTATTCGTCAAACCAAGTTCCAAATCACCGCAGGCGAAGCAGGTGGTATCACTCAGCACATCGGTGCGTATCACGTTGAAATTCCTGGTGAAGACGGCACGATTAAACAAATCGTATTTTTGGATACACCGGGTCACGAGGCTTTCACAGCCATGCGTGCACGTGGAGCGAAAGCAACAGATATCGCAATTCTTGTTGTCGCAGCTGACGACGGTGTCATGCCTCAGACAATTGAAGCTATCGATCACGCCAAAGCTGCCGGCGTTCCAATTATTGTTGCTGTCAACAAAGTGGACAAAGCCGAATCCGATCCGGATCGTGTGCTGAGCCAGTTAATGGAACATGAATTGGTTGCTGAAAAATATGGCGGTGACACAGTTACTGTTGAAGTATCAGCTAAAAAGCGTGTCGGTCTCGACCAACTCTTGGAGATGATTCTCCTTGTTGCAGACGTTCTGGAATTGAAAGCCAATCCGGATGGACCAGCGCAAGGTCTTATCGTGGAAGCCGAACTTTCACGTGGACGTGGTGCAGTTGCTACAGCCTTGGTCCAAAACGGTACATTGCATGAAGGAGACTACATTGTTGCCGGAACCTGTCAGGGCAGAGTTCGTGCCTTGTTTGATGACCGTGGTGAAAGAGTAAAAGCTGCCGGTCCGTCAATGCCTGTTGAAGTACTTGGACTTGATGAAGTTCCGCAAGCAGGCGATCGCTTCGAAGTCGCAGGCGACATTCAATCCGGTAAAGCAATTGCTGAAGAAAGACGTCTTGTTGAAGTCGATAAGTTTAGACATCGCGTAACGCTTGAGTCATTGCATGATTTGCTCGAGCAGGGTGAGGTAAAAGAATTGAACGTCATCATCAAAGCTGACGTGCAAGGTACGGCTGAAGCTATTGCCGAATCCGTCAAGCGTCTTTCCAATAAAGAAGTTGCCGTGCGCGTACTACGCACAGCCTCTGGTGATATCTCCGAAAACGACGTCAACCTGGCGGCATCATCGGAAGCAATTATCATTGGTTTCAACGTTCAGCCTGACGCCAACGCTAACCGCGTGAAAGAATCGGCTGGTGTTGATGTCCGGACTTACAGTATCATCTATCAAATTACGGATGATTTGATTGCCGCTATCGAAGGTCTCATCCAGCCGTTGAGAACTGAGGTCAAGATTGGCAGCGCTGAAGTTCGTCAGATATTCAAGTTCGGTAAGAATTTGATGATTGCCGGTTGTATGGTCAGTAGCGGCAAAATCACACGTGGTTGTATCGCACGTATTGAGCGCGATGGACAAACTATCTACGACGGCAAGCTTGATACGCTTAAGCGCTTCAAGGATGACGCTAAGGAAGTTGCGCAAGGCTTCGAGTGCGGCATGAGCTTCGCTAGCTTTACCGATATCAAGGAAGGCGATATTATTCACGCCTTTACGATCCAGGAAACCAAGCGTGAGATTCCACGCTGAGGGGGTAAAAATGTCGACTCCTCGTTCACTTAGAGTAGCGCAATCGCTCAAGCGTGAGATGTCCGCCATGCTCATGCGTGATTTGAAGGACGAGAGAATATCAGGCATTGTCTCAGTCGTCGATGTTGACCTAACAGGCGATTGTCGTTCTGCCAAGATATTCATTTCCGTCTTTGGTGATGAAGCCGCTCAAAAAGGCACAGTTGATGCATTAAATGAAAAGCAAGGTTATATTCGCGGCGAACTTTGCCGCAGACTTTCCTTGCGCTTTGCCCCGGAAATTGTCTTCAAGCTGGATGGTTCCTTGGAGCGCGGCTCACGCGTAACTGATCTCATTTCCAAGATCTCTCGCGGTGAGATTTAGGCAAGTAGATTTTGTCATTCTGAACGTAGTGAAGAATCTGCCGCGCAGAAAGCTCGTTCGAGTTGATACCGTTGGATATTGTTAACATACGGTAGATTCTTCGGCTAAAGCCTCAGAATGACAAAAATGCTTTGACAAAAAGGTGGCATGACATACTTCCTCAACATCCATAAAGAGTCGGGCATGACTGCGCATGATGTTGTAGCTATCGTGCGCAAGATTACCGGTATCAAGCAAGTTGGTCATGCAGGCACTCTTGATCCCTCTGCCACTGGTGTGTTGCCTGTAGCAGTTGGTAAAGCATGTCGCTTGCTTCGTTATTTGTCATCCGATAAAACTTATATCGCCGAGATATTGCTTGGCGTTTCAACCGCAACTGATGATCTCGAAGGCGAGGTACTTGAGAAAAAAGACGTAGCGCTGGGCAAAGAGCAAATTGCAGAAGCGCTCAAGTCTTTCGTTGGACCACTGGAACAGCGCCCGCCGAATTACAGTGCCGTGCATCATCAAGGTAAGCGTTTGTATGACTTAGCGCGAAAAGGCATCACAGTTGAAGATATTCCACTTCGCAAAGTCACGGTGCACAAACTTGAAGTGCTCGACATAACATTGCCTGTTGTCCGAGCACGGATAGCCTGCTCTGCCGGTACTTATATTCGATCAATTGCCAGAGACCTGGGTGAGCAATTATCCGTTGGTGGTTGTTTACAGTCTTTGGTCAGAGAAGTAGCCGGACCATTTACTCTCGACAAATCAATAAAATTGGGCCAATTGAAAGAGCTATCGTCCGAAAAACGTATGAGTGAAGTAATGAGAGATCCCGGTTCAGTGCTGGATCTGAAGAGCATCTCTATAAATGAGGAGATAGCCAAAAAACTGTCATTCGGACAGGCTGTAACGCTGGAAATGCTTTCAAATGCAGGTATTCATGATATAACTGAGGCTTCTTGGCAGGAGCCTCACCCGGTCATTTTGAGATATGACGGACAGTCTGAGGACTCGTTGTTAGCCGTATGCCGACTAGTAACTAGTGCCGAGACGTCAGATGCTTTGCTCAAGCCGGAGGTTGTAATTGTCGGAGCAGCCTAAAAACGCAGTCCAAAATATTGATAGAGTTGCGCTTTTGCAACTGACTATCTTTGTTGAAGCGTTCATTCTATTGGGTGCTACATTTTGGTCGCGTGTTTCAGAAGTTAGGTTGATTGAATTAATCGACGAAGTTACAACACCTGATTTATTGTTGGGACTCGGCGCGGGATTTGTTTTATCCGCTGTAAGTATTTTTCTTTTCTGGCTCGGAAAATATGTGAAGCCACTTGGAGACTTGCGATCAATAGTCGTTGATCAACTGGCTCCTATATTTTGTCAGTTGACATGGTCCGATGTTTTTATTCTTGCAATAGTGTCCGGCTTTTGCGAAGAAGTCATGTTTCGTGGAGTTGTACAACAACAGTTTGGAATTTGGTGGGCAAGTTTGTTTTTCGGACTATTCCACTGCCCCAGCTTCAAACACTTTTCCTATGGTCTCTGGGCACTCGCTGCCGGACTGTTGCTCGGTTGGATTGTTGTGTACACAGGTAGTCTGTGGCCCGCTATCATCACGCATGCTGTTAGCAACGTGCTGTCGCTAATTTTCCTGCGCCGCGCAGGTAAACAAGCAACGACTGTTTAAAGTTAGTATTCGTCAAGCAGTGGGCGCATGCAATGCGCGTACGCAGCACCTTCCGTGCACCTTTCATTTTGAAATTGCAGACGTTGTACTATTGCCTTTGTAGGGGCGCATCGCATGCGCCCGGCTGCTGTTTCCTCCGGCTGCCAACAAAAAGATGGCGAATCTTTCGACCCGCCATCTTTGATTGTCTTATTCAGACCTACCGATTAACGGCGGCTTTTCTTTTTGGAAGCGGTCTTCTTAGCCGGCTTTTTAGCAGCTGACTTCTTGGTAGAAGCAGACTTGCTTGGCTTGGAAGATTTGCTTTCAATTTTCGGAGCAACGAGTCTGGATTGACCGTTGATGATGGACTTCAACTCGCGACCAGCGCGGAAAGCTGGCACTTTGGCGGCAGCGATCTTGAGCTTTTGCGATGGGTTTTGTGGGTTAACACCGGTACGAGCGCGACGGTGTCTTTGCTCGAATGTACCGAAACCAACGAGGGTAACCTTGTGTCCTTTGAGGATGGACGAAGTAATGATGTGAATGAAAGCGCTGATGTTATCACGAACAACATTTTTCGGTTGTCC
>JAKFVJ010000413.1 GCA_021732245.1 Candidatus Obscuribacterales bacterium
CCACTGTGGACTGATTTAGATTACAGAAATACGAGTACTATCTACGGCGAAGTCGAGCCAGGTACCAAAAACATCAAATTCAACATTGAGTGCCCAGCGGAAAATGAACTCGGGAGAAGAAGAGAAACCATTATCATCAAGCATGGACAGAATACTGACGGTTCGATTCAGGCTGAAATGGTAAGCTCGTATCCTTATGCGAGTCGAACAATGCCAAAAGGTATGTACTCCGGTGGCATATCTATGCTGGAAGTTCAGCAGCCTCAACAGCAGCAGATGCAACAACAGGCAAACAATGATTCTATAGGCGGCGCAATGCCAGGCACACCGATGAATTATGGTGGCATGGAGCAGAGTGCTATGCAGGGCAACTACGGTCAAAACAATCAGGGCGATCAGTCAGCCGTTATTGCTGCTCAACAAAAACAAATTGAGCAATTGCAGCAGCAAAACCAACAAATGAAAGACCAAAAGGGACATCCAGTTAGAGATGCTGTTCTAATGATGGGTGCGATGGGACTAGGTACTGCACTGCAAATGGGTAGGCAGTACATGAACGGTGGGTATGGCGGTTACGGCAACTATTATCGCGGTGGTTACAACCGTATTCCGTTTGTAAACGGCGGTAATCTACCGTTTTTGGGCAACAGACGTCGCCGTTAATTAGCTTACTTGTCGCGTTCTTCCGGATTAAGAACTGCTTGTGCTGCAGCCAAGCGAGCGATTGGCACGCGGTAAGGTGAACAGCTAACGTAACTCAAGCCGATTTGCTGAGCAAAGGCTATAGACGATGGTTCGCCGCCATGCTCACCGCAAATGCCTAATTTGAGTTCCGGACGTGTTTGCAGTCCCAAGTCTACGGCAATCTTCATCAGCTTGCCGACGCCATTTCGGTCTAATACTTCAAATGGGTTGTCCACGAAGATCTTCTCCGAAACGCCATTGTTGTCGACACCGTCAATGTAGCGCTGCAAGAATTTGCCTTCAGCATCGTCACGGCTATAGCCAAATGTCATTTGGGTCAAGTCATTTGTGCCGAAGCTAAAGAACTCCGCATGTTCGGCAATTTGATCTGCGGTCACGCATGCGCGTGGAATTTCGATCATTGTGCCGAACTTGTAATTGAGGTCGACGCCTTCCATTTGCATTACTTCTTTAGCTGTTGCTTCAAGCGATGCACGGGCAATTCTCAATTCATTAACGTGACCTACAAGCGGAATCATTATTTCAGGATAGACATCAATTCCCTTTTTCTTCAGAGCACAAGCTGCTTCAAAGATAGCGCGCACTTGCATGCGGCTAATTTCCGGGTAGAGAAGTCCCAGACGGCATCCGCGCAGACCCATCATTGGGTTGGCTTCATGCAACTCGTTGACTTTGCGCAGGAGAATTTCTTTCTCCTTAAGTACAGCGCCTTTATCCCCTTTTGCTTTCAACTCAGCAATTTGCTCAATGAGTTCTTCGTACTTCGGCAAAAACTCATGCAGAGGTGGATCTAAAAGACGAATGGTTACAGGCAGTCCCTGCATTGCCTCAAAGATACCCTTGAAGTCTTCGCGTTGCATCGGCAATAGTTTTGCCAGAGCTTTTTCACGCTCGGCAGTCGTTCCGGACATGATCATTTCCTGTACAGCCGGTAGGCGGTCTTGGCTCATGAACATGTGCTCTGTACGACACAGACCAATACCTTCTGCGCCAAATTCGCGGGCAACTTTGGCATCTTCCGGGGTGTCGGCGTTGGCTCTAATGCCCAACTTTCTGGTTTGATTTGCCCATGTAAGCAAAGTGGTGAACTCATTAGTCAGTTCAGGTTCACGCTTTTCAATTGTGCCTTTGAAGATTTCGCCGGTTGAACCATCAATAGAGATGATTTCGCCTTTCTTCAATGTTTGTCCGGCTACCGATACTTCTTCCTTGTTCAAGTCAACCTTGAAGGATTCGCATCCGGCGACACATGGCTTGCCCATACCGCGAGCAACAACTGCTGCGTGGCTGGTCATGCCGCCGCGGCTTGTGACCACACCTTGAGCAGGCACAATGCCGTGAATGTCATCGGGGCATGTCTCGACTCGGACAAGAACAACTTTCTTGCCTTGTGAGGAGAGAAACTCCGATTCATCCGGGCTGAATACAATTTGACCAATGGCTGCACCAGGCGAAGCGTTTAAGCCTGTAGCCAGCAAACGACCTTCTTTTTTGGCTTTTTCCTTGTCTTTGGCATCAAAGCTGGGCAGAAGCAATTGATTCAATTGCATTGGGTCAACGCGCAGAAGCGCTTCTTCTTTGTTGATGATGTTTTCGTTAGCCATATCGACCGCAACTTTCACAGCGGCTGCGGCAGTACGCTTACCACTGCGAGTTTGCAGTAAGTAGAGTTTGCCTTGCTCGATTGTGAACTCGATATCTTGCATGTCTCTGTAATAAGTCTCAAGACTTTTCACCGTCAGAAGAATCTCTTCGTAGACTTTAGGCATCTCTTTAGCCATTTCAGAAATTTTCTTCGGTGTGCGTGTACCGGCAACTACATCTTCGCCTTGAGCGTTGACTAAATACTCACCGTAAAGAACCTTTTCACCGGTGCTGGGGTTGCGTGTAAAGCAAACGCCAGTGCCTGATGTATTGTCCATATTGCCAAAAACCATGGCTTGAATGTTGACGGCGGTGCCAAGATTGTGATCAATCTTGTTGAGGTTGCGGTAGTAGATAGCGCGTGGATTATTCCAGGACTTAAATACCGCTTCTACTGCGCCTGCCAATTGCTTAGCGGTGTCTTGCGGGAAGTCGTTGCCCGTTCTTGCTTTAACAATAACTTTGTACTCAACGATGAGTTCCTTCAAGTGTTCGGCTGTTAAATCGGTGTCCTGTTTGATTCCCAGTTTGTGCTTTTTGTCATCGAGAATATCTTCAAAAACATCCTTGCTAATTTCCAATACAACGTTGCTGTACATTTGAATGAAGCGACGGTAGCTATCCAAAGCAAAGCGCTCGTTGTTGGTCATTTTTATGAGCGATTCGACTGTTGTGTCGTTTAAACCAAGATTCAAAATGGTGTCCATCATGCCTGGCATGGAGAACTTGGCACCGGATCTAACTGATACTAAAAGTGGGCTTTTTGTGTCTCCCAGTCTTCTGCCTAGTTTGGCTTCAACATGGGATAACTGAGATGTTATTTCATCCATGAGACCAGCCGGCATCTTTTGTCCGTTGTCTGTGTACTCGCGGCAGCAAGATGTAAGAACTGTAATGCCTGGTGGAACGTTCACGCCGGATTCGGTCATTTCGGCCAAACCAGCACCTTTCCCGCCAAGCTTTTCACGCATTGCTTTGCGGTCACCTTCAAAGGACTTAGCGCCTTCGGAGAACAAGAAAACTCGTTTGGTATCAATTGCCTGCACGGTTTTTTCCTTGCTGGTTAACATCGTCGGTTCCTCTTAGTATTGGTGTCCTCAGTTCTAACAAAATGGCATCACTGCCTAAGATATAGGTAAATTTCGCTGGAAATTTCCTCAATAGCTTTTGATGTCACATCAATGACGTGGCAATCAAGTTCACGGAAAATATTTTTGGCATAACGTACTTCCTGGCGTATCTGATCAATGTCAGCATATTCGGCGTCCGGTGCCATACCTAAAACTTTTGCTCTTATGGAGCGAATATCCTGCAGTAGGTGTGGATCAATGCTCATACCAATAATCTTGCGTTTGTCCACTTCAAAAAGGGCACGTGGCGGATCCACATTCATCACTAGTGGAATATTTGCCGGACGCAGACCGTAATGGTGAGCCAAATACATTGAATTTGGTGTCTTGCTTGTACGAGACACCCCAACCAAGACAACGTCTGCTTGTATAATGCCATCCGGATTTTTACCGTCATCATAACGAATGGCAAAATCTACTGCTTCAATGCGCTTGAAATAGCTTTCGTCCAACATGTGCAGGCGTCCGGGCTGTGCCATCGGCTTAGCGCCGGTCAATTCACCGACACGTGCAATTACCGGACCGATTAAATCAATTGTTTCTACGTTGTACTTCTTCGCTTCGCGCTCGAGCGTTTCTCTGTATTCAGGAAGCACTAGAGTGTAAGCAAGAATTGCCCGACCGGCAGCGATTTGTTGAACGACTTCTGTGATTTGTTGACAGTTTCGTGCTTGCGGCAGTCGGTAGATAGTTGCATATCCTGGCGGGAATTGAACAAGCGCTGCACGAGCAACAGCTTCTGCTGTTTCACCTGAAGAATCCGACAAGGTAAAAATAATGAGTTCGTTTTCGCCAACGGGAAGTTTGGTATCCACGCCTGCTAATGTTTCCTTGAAAGGGCTGGCAAAATCTTTGGCCATTTGCTTATGCTCTGCGCCAGATGTCTGGCGCGCCACAAGGTGATTTATAGGCCGGTTAGATTAACACATTGAGAAGCTTTGTAAATTAGATCAACCTAGCTTATATAGCCACTCTAAGCGAAATGGCCTTGATAATCGGCAGCAAATCCAATGCGTCGGAAGTCGTTCTAATCAAATTACCTTGATTCGTTTTTGCAATGCTTATCGACTGGCTATGCGCAAGACATCCAAGGTATGGTGAACGTATCTTTTCAGCTAATGCCATCTCCCAAGAAAGTGAGTGATGGACAGCTGCCGGTGCTTTGCAGTCCGCTTCGGTCATTACCGTTGCCACCCCTAAAAGCTCCACACCCTTGTTGATCATATAAGTAGCGTGCAGCGCTAGTTGCTCAAAGCTCTCTGCGGTCAACTTGGATACTAAAATAACAGGCCAGTTGAGCTCCTTAGCGAAATCACTGGTGTCTTGCCAGCCATTGCCAGTACCTTCTGACAAGCATAGTGGCGTTGCAGAATTTCCCGGCAATTCAACTATTACTGGATCTGTGCCGGACACAGCGGTTTTCACAGCTGCTTGAAATTGACTTGTTTTTAAGGAGCCGGGTTTGTCAGCGAATTGGACTTGATAATCAAGTGGTGTATGAGCGATGGTAGCCAAGAACGCATATTCAGGTTTTGCTTCATGCGCGGTGCCCAGAGAGATGGGTTTTATCGCTCTTGCCTTCAACCCTTCCTCTTGAAGAGTGGCAGCGATGCCTGTGGCTAAAACTGTCTTGCCGCAGCCGGAAGAAGTACCGGCAATTATCAATCCGGAAGGGTTGGTTCGCCTCATATGCCCTTCGCTACGGAATGATCGTTATTGCTTTGCCCTATCTTTGTTTTGATAATTTCCAGAGCTTTGTTTAATTGCACATCTCTTTTCTCGTCCGGAGTGTGTGCTTTTGCCGGTTCTTGCAAATCAATCCACCAGGGACCGCGGCCAGCCAAATAGTCCTTTTCTTTCAAGGAGACTTGCACATCCGGCACAATGCCTTTTTTGTGGATGTCGGTGTCATTTGGAGTTAAATAACGGGCAATTGTAATGTTGACGCCCGAGCCGTCATCCAGACGATTAATACCTTGCACTAAGCCTTTACCGAAACTCTTTTGACCAACAAGTGTGGCGCGTCCGTTATCGCGCAACGCGCCGCTTGTAATTTCAGCCGCGCTGGCGCTACCGTCATCTATAAGGATTACCATCGGTAAATCACAAATGGGGCGACCATCGCACATTGCCGGTGTTTTATAGCCATCGCGATCGACAGTAGAGACAATATTGCCTGAACGTAAGAACATATTGGAAATGTCTATGGCGTTGGTTAACAGTCCTCCGGGATTATGCCGTAAATCTAAAATGAGACCTCTGGCTTTGGACAATTTAGCCAGCGCTTCTCGTACTTCGGCAATGGCCTGTTCGGAGATGAAACTCGAAAGGCGGATGTAGCCGATATTGCCATCAATCATTTTTGCTGTTTGAACAGCTTTGACAGGAATTTGCGCCCTTATAATTTCAGACTTCAAATGTTTACTGCCACGAACCAGAGTCAAAATGACTTTGCTGTTGAGTGGTCCCTTGATTTGCTTTGCTGCTTCATCGACAGACATGCCTTTTGTAGATTTGCCGTCAATTTCCGCAATTTCGTCATTGGGCATTAGTCCGGCACGCGATGCCGGTGTTCCTTCAATGGGGGCTATGACGATAATGCGTTGGCTGCGATCCAGTCCTATCTGCACGCCGATTCCATAAAAATGCGCATCAATCTGCGTTTTTTCTTCATCAAAAGCTTCTCGGTCTAAAAATCTTGTGTAACGATCGCCCAGACTGGCAAGCATTGTTTCTATCGCCTTGTGAGCATCATCAAGAGATTTTAGTTTGCCGTCGTAGCGGTGCTCCCAACGAGACCAATTTTGTCCGTTATAAGTCGTATCGTAGTAGTCCTGCTTGATAAGGCGATAGACTCTTTCATAAACAGAACTGGGCGTGACATCTCCCCTAAAGACCTGTTGGACAAGTTCTCTTGTCGAAGGTCTGCCGCTTGTACGACCGGCGACAAGGTTGCCCAGATTCATCAAGCTGGCGCCACCTAAGCCCAGAGAAATGAGGATGGTCCCGGATAAACCTAGAATTAACCAGGTTTTCTTCGATGTTTTTTTCTTGTTCATGACCCTACGGCAAATTTTACCCACCAGCATTTTACCCATTTTTTGATAAGAATGGGCAATTATTAGGAGTCAAGCGTTGGGCTTAATGTTGAAGCAAGTTCGACAACTCGTCGGCATGTTCTTCTTCGTTGGCCAAGATATCTTCCAAAAGACGCCGAGTTGTAGGGTCGTCATTACCTATGCAGTTGATCATCTGTTTGTAAGAGTCGACTGCAATACGCTCGGCTATCAAGTCTTCCTTGATCATGTCTTTTAGGTCTTTGCCAACTACGTATTCAGCATGGCTTTTTGCTGACAATCCGTCAGGATTGAGATCAGGTTCACCACCGAGCTGCACGATACGCAGAGCCAATTTGTCCGCATGTCCTTGCTCTTCATTAGAATGCTCAAGAAATTCTTGGGCGATTGGCTCAGAGTTAATTCCTTTGGACATGTAATAGTGACGTCTGTAACGCAAGAGACAGATTATCTCTGTTGCCAATGCTTCATTGAGCATGGCAATGACTTTATCTCTGTCAGCTTGATAGTTTTCGGTGACAGGTCCGTTTTCAACATTTACTCGAGCTTGCCGGCGAATTTCGGCAAGGTTATTCACCATTTCTAAACTCATGGTTTATCTCCCTTAGGCGGCTTTGTCTCCACCTGCAACATGCTCTTCGGCAACCACATTGACTTCACGTCCATGCGCGCTCTTGAAAATCTGTTCAGCGCGTTTGGCCATTTCGCCGTTTGCGCAGTGTACTGAAAGAAGAATGTTGCCGGATTTGATTTTCCCTTCGAATTGTTTTGCTTCAAATTCAGGAATGCCCAATCCAATAAGTCCACCGGCTACTCCACCTATCGCTGTACCAACTGCTGCTGCGCTTAAGGCTGCAACTATTGGTCCGGCTGCAACAAGGGAACCCAAGGCGGGTAATGTAACCATCCCCGTGCCTGTTAAAAAGCCGAGTGCGCCACCAAGTAGCGCTCCTGCACCGGCGCCGGTAGCTGTTCCTTCCGGAGCCTTACTGTGTTTTTCGTAACTTAAATCTCTTGATCCACTTATATCAGGAAGCAACATCGAAATATCGTTAGTGTTGAACCCTGCTTCTCTTAGACAATTGACCAAACATTCGGCTTCCGTTGTCGTGGATACGAGACACATAACTGCTTGTGACATAGCAAAAACCCCACTTGTAAAAGTCTGTCCGTTTATTAGGTGAAAGGGGTTAGGCAAAGGTTCCCTTAAGCAGAAATTTAATAGTATTGCAAGTTTTTCATTCGGAACATCTTGTAATAAGTGGGCATCGTTACTTAGTCGCAGACCGTTGCTGACCCT
>JAKFVJ010000193.1 GCA_021732245.1 Candidatus Obscuribacterales bacterium
CCACAACTACTCGCTTTCAGTTGGTCTAGGGGAAGGTGAATCCTTCCTCGCTTCCGATAGCGTTGCTGTTCGTCAATTCACCAACAAACTTATCCGTCTTGAACAAAGCGAAATTGCCGAAGTAACAGCTAATGGCGCGCGTCTTTTCAATTTCGATGGGGCCTCCATCGACAGACAACCTATTGAAGTAGACATGAATCCATACGTAATCAACAAAGATGGTTACCGACACTTCTTGCTCAAGGAAATTCACGAACAACCGATTTCCATGCGCCAGACGATGGGCAAGTACATCAATCATCCGGACAAGCCAATTGACTTGCGCCCAACAGAAAACGGTGGTGGTCTCTTCGGCAACTATGGTGTCAACCTGACCGAAAACCAACTCAAGTCGATTGAACGCATCAACATTGTTGCCTGCGGAACAGCTTGTTATGCCGGTATGGCAGGCAAGTACATCCTGGAAGAAATCTGCGGCATTCCTGTTGATGTAGAAATCGCCTCAGAAGTGCGTGGTCGCCAGCCGCTTTTGAATGACAAGACACTTTGTATTGCAGTAAGCCAATCAGGCGAAACAGCAGATACGTTGGCTGCTTTCACAGAAGCGCAAGCAGCCGGTGCAATGTCGCTTGGCATAACCAATCGTGCTGATTCGCATCTGTCGCGTATTACCGATAACCTCATGGTTACCGAGTGCGGCATTGAAGTTTCTGTTGCAGCGACGAAATCATTTACGGCACAAGTTGCTTGCTTCTATGTATTGGCGCTCTACATTGCTGAAACAAGAAAGCTCCTGCCGGACAATGAAATCTACAAACTTAAACAGCAATTACTGTTGATACCGGCGCTGCAAGAGCGCATTTTGTCTCAAGAAAAGACAATCAAGCAGCAATCTATTAAGTACGCCGAAGCACACGACATGCTCTTTATGGGCCGCGGTATCAATTACCCGGTTGCCTTAGAAGGTGCGTTAAAGCTCAAGGAAATTTCCTACATCCACGCCTCCGGTTATGCTGCAGGCGAGTTGAAGCACGGACCTATTGCTGTTTTGGATGCGAAGGTTCCTGTAGTCACTATCGTTGTGCCAGGTAAAGTCTATGAGAAGACAATTTCCAACGCACAAGAAGCCAAAGCACGTAATGCGCAGATGATTGCCGTAGCCGTGGAAGGCGACAAGACTGCCGAAGGTATTTTCGATACTATCTTCACGATTCCGCAAGTTGATGAGTTGTTTAGTCCGCTTATCACCGTGTTGCCGTTGCAGTTGATGTCGTACTTCATTGCTGATTACCTAGGCAAAGACGTGGACCAGCCGCGCAATTTGGCTAAATCGGTCACGGTAGAGTAATTCACAGGTGGGCGCATGCAATGCGCCCCTACGAAGGACAAGGACGACTTTGTGATGTAAATCGCTTCGCGATTTACATCACTTTTTGTTCTGTGCCTTCTACTAGTGTTGGTGGCTCTTCTTCCACGATCTTCGGTGTGATTAAGAGCATCAATTCAGTACGTCTGCGGCCTTTAAGAGTGTTGCGGAAGAACGTACCTAATATAGGTGTTTCTGCCAAGTACGGTACTTTGCCTAGCTGTGCCTCTTCTCTTTCTGAAAAGAGACCACCTATGACAAGCGTCTGACCATCTTTAACGCGTACGTTTTGCGACAAGACTTCACGAATGCTCAATGGCGTTACAACAACTGTGTCGTCAGCAAAACTCTGCTGCGGCAACGGTGTTGAGACTCTTGGTCTTAGACGCATAGTAATGAAACCATCGTCGCTGACTTTAGGCACGACGTCCAGGAAGATTCCAGCCTTTTCCAATTCAACGTTGGTTGTAACAACGCCCAACGACACAGTGGTTGTTACTTTGTGAACAACTTCGTCCGCGATTACAATTAATGCCTCAGTGTTATCCATAACTACAACTGACGGGTTGGCTACAAGCTTTGCTTTGTTCGTTTGCAATAAGAGATTCAAGCCCAGGTTCAAACCGGCCGGCATGGTGGCAATGTTGGCTCTACCGCCTGCTTTCTTACCGAGAGTCAAGAAGTTGAAACTACTGAAAGATGTACTTCTTGGCGCCACAGCAGCTGCTGAAGGCAATGTCGTCGGCACTAAATTGCCCAACAATCCAGTAAAGGCAGACACAGGTCCAGCCGTTGTTACGTCGGTCAGTGTGTTGCGGACGTTGGCCGACTGTACGTTGATTGTAGATCCAATTGGTGGACTGACAGCAGTTCCAACAAGATTGGAATTCAATGCGGAGAATATTTGTCCCAAACCAGGAACAGCCTGGGTTAAAAGCGCCATGATGTTTCCTGGATCATTCATTCTGGCTATGGAGTTCACAGGGGCGGTGGTCGTAACTGCACCACCAACCGTAACACCTGTTGGTCCTGTCGTCGGTCCTCTGCTTCCCAAACCTGGTAGGTACTGCACCAAAGGAGAAAGTTGCTGTCCTAAGACGTTGGCACTGGCACCTTGTCCTTGCACACCAATTGAGGCACCAATTTGACGAATACCTTCATTGGTAATTTCTAGAAGCGATGACTGAATGTGCACTTCCGGTGGGCGTCTATCCAAAAGGCGAATAGCCTCTGTGGCCAACTGCACATCTTCTTGCGTGCCGACAACTAAGACCTGGCGGTTTCTCGAATCCGGGATACAAATAGTTCCGCCACCGTTTTGTTCAACAACGTAATCCACTGCAACTTCTTGAGTTGAACGGATTTGCTGTGATCCAGGATCGGTTGCTGAGTTTTGGAAACCTTGACCTTCAGTAGGTGTGGCCTTAGTTTGCGATTTTACGTTGCGAACATTATCAAGCTTGCTTGTGAATTTTAATTCCGAAGTCATGTCGTCGACTTCACCGGCGGTATTGTCGTGAGTCTTAGTTTCAATTTGATCGATAGCTTTGTCGCCACCAAATTCACCAGGCGCCCGCATTTTCGATCCGCTGGATTCCTTGGATGTCCTACCAACCTTTTCCGAACCGGTGTTTGCCGTCTTCTTAACCATGGCTGAACTGAAGTCCGGCAAGAAACCGCGGTTGAAAACAGACGCATGAAGAATTTGAGCAACATCGTACGGATGGGCATAGCTCAGGTGAAATGCCTTAGCTGTAGTTCTGTTCAATCCCAAAAGAGTAAAAGCATTCTGTGTGCCGATCATCACGGTATTGCCCGGCAATACGCGTGTCTGCAAGCCGGCAGCTGATAATACGTTGGTCATCGCTTCGTTCAATGTCACATCATGCAAGTCACCGGTGATTTTTCCGACGACCGACTTATCAACCAAGATGTTCAAATTGCCTCGACGAGCAATTTCAGCAATGACTTCGCGAACTGGAGTTTCGCGGAAGCTCAAATTGTGAATTATCTCTTCCCGAGCAAATAATTTAAAAGGTCGCTTGATTTGCACTTCACCAGGGCTGCCTGGAATGGAAGGACGCTTGAGAGATTCAGGACGTGCACCTTGAGCAACTTGCTCACCATCAGATTTGGCGGCAATACTGGTGGCAGCATTTTCTTCGTCACCAAAGGTTGATGCTTGAGAGCTTGCCGTTTCTTCTGTTTCAGCGGCGCCTTGACCAGGTCTTATTGATGAGGTTGTCGGCGTTGCTACCGGCTCCCGCATTGGGGCTGCTGCCGGCTGAACATCAGACATATCCGCTTCCGAATCAATTGAATCGTTGGCAACCGGTGTCGGTTCCGGCATTTTCACTTGTAATGGCTGCGCAATTGGTGCTGCCGGGGCAGGAGCCATAGTTCTTGTCGGTGGCGCACTTGTCTTCTCTAAAGTGCCACCATCTTCGGTGACAGGCGCATTATCAGCCGGTGCAATAAGAGTCATCGGCGGTGCTTTTCTGTCTGTTTCGGTTCTTGTTGGTGTAAAGCTCAAACCGGAAGTCGGCGCCGTCGTCAGATTGGCGGCAATTTCCGGCGACACAAGAGTAGCTGATACCGGCAGTGGTATTAGCGTTTTTACCGGAACAGATGACTGACCATCTTCAGCCCACGCAGCCTGGGCACCTATGAGCCACGCAGATAAGAGAATAAGAGCCTTGGATTTCTCTGAGCGAATAACCATCAAGTACCTAAGTTAAACTAGAGCTAATGATTCTTGTTTATTCTACAAGCCCAGAATTAAATTGCAATAAATATATATCTGCTGCATATACGGCAATTACTTGAGTTGCTAATTCTGCTTTTTGGTGCCGGCTAAACCATAGACGGCAATTTCCAAATTGTTGCGCGCGGCTATTAGCTTTGGATTCAAACGCAGAGCTAAACGATACTCGTTGATTGCTGAGGCAAAGTCACCGGAGGCGTAAAAAGCGTAGCCAAGATCATTGTGTGCTTGTGCAGACAGTGGATCCAAATTGACGGCCGCTTTGAATTCTTCAACCGCATTTGTGATCTCACCATTTGCGTACAAACTTCTGCCCATTGCTAAATGCGATTCAACAGTATCCGGAGCTAACATTACAGCCTGCTTGGCAGTCACCAATGCCGCTTGCTTTTCACCAACTTGCAATAGCGCAGCCGTCAAAGCAACTTGGACACGAGAAAGACTTTTATCAAGTGATACCGCCTTGCGTGCCGCGCGCAAACTTCCCTGAACATCACCTGTTGCCAACAAAGCCTCGGATAATCCGGCAAGAAAAAGCGCTGACTCATTAGAATCAGTTGCGTTGCCGGAAATGTTAACAGCCCGCCGATATTCATTGATTGCTTCAGGAACATTGCCGCCGCGTTTCAGCGACTCAGCAAACAAAAAGTGTATTTCAGAATTATTCGGGGCGATTTCCACAGCGCGACGAAACTGTTTTAATGCTTCGGCATGTTCACCAATGAAATCCAAGACTTTCGCCAATTGAGCATGTGAATACGGATCAAGTGGCGCAATTGAAATTGCTTTCTTGAGTTCGACACCGGCGCCTTCGTAGTCACCAGCCAAATAGAGATACGTCCCCAATTTAAAACGCAACGAAGCCTTATCAGGAATGTCGGTTATTTGTTTGCGCAAATCAATAATCGAATCGCCAAGCAACTTCAGATCCAATTGGGACTTATCCAGTCTTAAAAGTTCAGCCGGTGTTGCATCCAGCGCAATTGCTGAAAACGGCTGGCAAAAGGCCAGCACCAATGCCAGTTTTGCTATGTTTTTGCTGTTGTATAATTGGCTTTTCATAGTTAATGCCGGGCTGTTTGCAGCAAACATACAGACAGTCTAGCGACCCTGTCAAGCCAATGCCCAAAAGCGCCTACATCCACATCCCATTTTGCGCGCACAAATGCGATTTTTGCGACTTCGCCGTGGTGACCAACCTGGAAGCCCGCATTCCCGAGTATTGCCGCACCGTGGTCAAGGAAATTGAGCAAAGAGTAAGCTCTAAGTCACCTTTAGAGACTATCTTCTACGGAGGCGGTACGCCAGGCTACATCGACACAAGAGAGTTAGCGCTTATTCACAAGACTCTTATTGAAACAGCCGGCATAAGCGAAAACGCAGAGGTGTCTCTAGAAACAACACCTAACGCAATTTCCACCCAAAAGGCATATGACTGGCTGGAAATGGGTATTAATCGCATTTCAATCGGAATCGAGTCCGTCAACGATCATGAGCTAACGGCCATGGGCCGCGACCACACTCGCGTTCAAGCATTTGCAGGAGTGAAAGCCGCTCAAGAAGCCGGTTTTGAAAATATTGCCGTTGATCTAATGTACGGGCTGCCCGAACAAACTTTGGATAGCTGGCAAAGCTGTTTGGACGAAACTCTGTCTCTAGGGCTGCCCCATTTGTCGGCCTATGCAATGACCTTAGCCACTAATTCACCTTTACTTAGACGCTATCCCATGGGCAGCCCACAAATGCCCGATGATGATCTGGCTGCTTCCATGTACGAAATGTTGGTAGCGTCTGCAGACAAAGCTGGACTTAAACAATATGAAGTCTCCAATTTTTCCCGAGCAGGATATGCTTCAAAACACAATCTGACTTACTGGCACAACGACGAATATTACGGTTTCGGACTGTCCGCCCACAGATATGTGGACGGCGTAAGAAGTCACAACTGGCGATCCTTCAATCGATACCTGGACGATTACTTGGGTCATGAAAATCTGGAAGTTATAGATGCAGAAACCCGCATCAAAGAAGCCATAATTCTCGGCTTGCGCACAACTGAGGGAATTGATTTTAGCCAATTCAAAAAACGCTATGGCGTTGACCTGCTAACCAAATTCGGTCCAAAGATAGACAAATTCGCCGATCAGGGACTTTTTGCCGCTTCAAGTAGCCACCTTAAACTTACAAGCAAGGGCATGCTTTTAAGCAATTTGGTCTTAGCGGAGTTCATCTAAGTCAAGCTCCAAACAGCTCTGCCTGTTTAGGTTTAGAGCTTTTCATCTGTCTACAAATTTAGTTTAATTAGAGCTTGTCACGGGTATGGAACAAGAGACAGGAGAACGCCCGTGAAACTTTGTCCTGAATGCTATTCAGAATTTGAGGACAACCTGACGCAGTGTCCGGAAGATAAGATCGCGCTTGCCGCTCTGGATTCCGACCCGTTGGTGGGCACCCGTCTTGCCGATCGCTACACTATCCTTTCCATTATCGGTCGTGGCGGCATGGGCGTTGTCTATAAGGCGCGCCACGAAATGATGGACAGAACTGTCGCCATAAAAATGCTGCATGCCCATCTGGTAACGGACACGGAAGCCATGAAGCGGTTTCACAGAGAAGCAAAAGTTGTCTCTCGTGTTCAGCACCCACACAGCATCACGCTTTATGACTTTGGCGTTTCCTCATCGGGTCAGCCCTATATCGTCATGGACTTTGTGCAAGGGATAAGTCTTAAGACCCTAATTAAAGAGCAAGGAGCGCTGCCGCTAGAGCGCGTGCGTTATATATTCACTCAAGTAGCGGACACACTCAAATGCGCACACGCTCAAGGTGTAATTCACCGTGATCTAAAACCGGAAAACATTATGCTCACCACTCATGGCGACAATAAAGACTGGGTGCAAGTGGTGGACTTCGGCATCTCCAAACTGGTATCAACATCAGGTGACAAAGATCAAAAAATAAGCCGCATCACACGCATCGGTGATGTTTGCGGATCACCACCATACATGAGTCCGGAACAGTGCATTTCCGCCCTCAACATCGACAGCCGGACAGACATCTATTCACTTGCCGTAGTTGTTTACGAGGCACTTACAGGACGTTTGCCGTTTCTTGCTAAATCAGCAATTGAAATGATCGACTGCCATCTTTATGGACAACCGACATCTCTCAAGATAGCCAATCCTGAACTATCTCTGTGTGATGGTTTGAATAACTTGTTCAATAAAGCATTGCAAAAAGAACCACAACGCAGGCACCAAACGGTCGAAGAATTCGGACAAGAACTTTCAGAAGCTATCAAGCAAGACGCATTGCGAATGCGGTCATTAAGACAGCGCGTAGAAGTCAGTCAATTCAAAAAATTAGTCGATGAAGCGGAAGGCAATGTCGACACCGAGCCGAAAATGAATCGCGGCGAAGGAAGGAGCGGTTATCTATCAAATGTGCCTGTGCAAGTAATAAGTGACACCGGTAACCAAAAGGTAGGTATCATCGACAAACTGAAGGCTCTTGTTTTGGGCGCGCCAGAGCAAGAGAAAGAATCAGAATTTGTCTTATCCGAATGTCCATATTGCGGAAAGCCTACGGATCCGCAAGTCAATTTCTGTCTCGATTGCGGCAGACATTTAGCTACCCCGCAGGAAGTTGCATCACTACGCTCTGCCCAACAGGTTTTTTCTTATC
>JAKFVJ010000334.1 GCA_021732245.1 Candidatus Obscuribacterales bacterium
TTTCTTGACTCTTTGTGCCGGCTGGCTGGCAGTTGCACTGTTGTGGGTACCTTGGTTGCCCTTTCTTTTCAAAGCAACCAGTGCTCGCAAGGGCTCGCTCTATGTGTCCAGGGAATTTTCCTGGTCATGGCCTTTGTATGCTTTGTTTTTGAAGATACCTATCAACTGGTTGTCTTATCTCTGCGGACGTCGGGTCGCGGTGATACCACTGTATGCCACTGCCGCGTCGTTTTTATTGCTGGCGTTGAGAAAAACAATAATCAGGTCGGAAAACTTCAATTCATTTCTGGCGCTTTGGTTTTGGGTGCTGGTGCCGGCTTTGTGTATTTGGTTAACCGATGTTTTGCAAAGTAATAGCATTATAGAAGTGTCTCGCTACCTGATTGGGACCGCTCCGGCGATATACATCCTGTGTGGTGCGGGATTAGCTTATGTCAGCAAGCACTATAGATTTTGGTTCTATGTGATTATGTGCCATATCATTTTTGCAATGGCTAATAATATCTACCAGCACATTGTCCCCCAGAAGGAACCATGGAGACAAATGGCTCAAATGGTGGAATCCAATGTCGCAGACGATATGCTCTTTGTTTGTCAGCCCTATGACATTGTTTGTTTGGATAGATATCTGCACAGTCCGCGCAAGCAAATTGGTCTGAGTACCGCCATGAATGATGAAACAGTGTCAAATACTGTCGGTAAATACAACAGATTTTGGCTATTAACAGCATTGGATGGCGAAGCAATTACTGCGCGCATGCCCAAGAACCTTGCTGTAAAGCAAGAATTCAAACTTCCACGTGGGTTGTTTTTACGTCTGTATGAGGTTACGAAACAGTAGCCGCTTCCAGGTGTCTCGAACCGTTTTTCACAACGCAGTTGTGACCGATTACACATTGAACTAAGCTGACGCCGGGCTCTATGTTGCTGTCCGACCAAACGACGGTATCACATAAGTCGGCATTTGCTCCAATTACGCAATTATCGCCAATGATCACGTTGCCGGAAATTTTGACGCCGGACTCTATGCGACTATTGTTGCCGAGCATTAAGTTGCCTGTAATTTTTG
Organism: Candidatus Obscuribacterales bacterium; assembly: GCA_021732245.1. GTDB lineage: Bacteria > Cyanobacteriota > Vampirovibrionia > Obscuribacterales > Obscuribacteraceae > SBAT01. The sequence continues at coordinate 1,070 of JAKFVJ010000334.1, forward strand.
CATTCTCGTCAATGTAGGTGTTTTTGCCTATATAACCGAAATCATTGTGGTTACCCGCTAACTTGAGCTTTACTTTGCCTTCCAGAGCTTCGAAATTAGACACTCGATACTGCTTGATGGTGCCCACATCCGACCAATAGTCGGTAATCTCGTAACCCAGAACAGGCAGCCCTTCCTTAACCAGCAGTGGGAATAGTTGTTTGCCGAAACCAAATATTCCATCTTTGGGAATGTAATTGAACACTTCCGGCTCAAGAACATAGATACCTGTAGAAGCTAGATCGGACAACGCCTCACTTGGATCCGGTTTTTCTTGGAAGCCTGTGATAAAACCATCTTTGTTGGTCAGAACAACACCAAATTGGCTGACATCGCTAACGCGCTTGATTGCTATTGTGGCTAGTGCTTTCTTGTCTTTGTGTGCTTGGATAATGTCCGAAAGATTGGTGTCTGTTAGAAGGTCACCCATCAAGACGATAAAAGTACCGTCTTGCAAAAATGAGCGGCAAGCGCGCACACCGCCGGCGTCGCCACTGAGTTCTTGCTCTTGATGCCAGGTGAGTTTGGCGCCGAATTTCGAACCGTCACCAAAGTACCCTATTAACTTCTCCGGCAAATAGTGGAGGTTGGCGATTATTTCTGTAATGCCATGGTCTGAAAGCAGGTTGATTATATGTTCCATCACCGGAACATTTCCCACCGGCACAAGCGGTTTAGGTAACTGGGTGGTCAAAGGATCTAGGCGCGAACCGACTCCGGCTGCCATTACCATTGCTTTCATGATTTGGTTTGCTTCTCCTTTTGTGTGTTGTCTATTTGTTTTTCCAAGAGTCTATTGGCAAACTTGCTGGGCAATCTTTGCCTGTCGTGTTGAAGAAATTCTTCTGCGCGTTTTAAGGCAGCTGAAACTTGTTCAAGCGATGTGCCTCCAAAAGATGAGCGGGCAGAAACAGATCCTTCAATCGTTAGGTGCTCGTAAATCTCATTGTCAAAAGCGGCCGAGAAGTGCTGCCACTCGGAAAGGGCAAGATCCGAGAGATCTTTATTGCGCTCTTTGCAGTATTGAACAACTGATTCAACAATTTTTGCGGCCTTGCTTGTAGGCGTGTCACGCTCGACTAAATAATCAACGGCGTTGGCAGCATTAGTTAAGTCTTGCGATGCTGCCTCTTTCATACGTTCGGCATCAAAGCGGAGCGCCGGCAAAAGCTTGCCCGTTAGTTCAAGGAGGAATTTTAGAGTGTCTACCATGTCGATTAAACCAGGCAAGCATTCTTGTAAGTCCTGGCTGAACGCAAAAGGCAGTCCTTTTAATTCGGAGCAAAACTCATTGAGTCGACCAAATAGTTGTGACGGACGTGAACGCAATATTTCTAGAAGTTCAGGATTGCGTTTTTGCGGCATATTCAAACTGCGCAGTCCAAAAGCTCTAGGCAGTTTCACAAAGGCAAATTCTTGAGTCGCCCAGAGCAAGAGATCGGAACTCATTTGTGAGAGGTGAATTCCGACAAGTGCGGCAAAGGAGCCAAATTCGATTAAATAGTCACGGTCGGCAACTGCATCGAGGCTGTTTTCGATGACATCGGCAAATCCCAGATAAGATGCCACCAGTTTGCGGTCAATTGGCTGGGTCGTACCGGCTAAAGCGCTGGCACCAAGAGGCAGTGTATTTAATCGTCCGTAGAAATCCAAAAGTCTTTCGGTATCGCGGCGCAGCCTCGCTTCATTGGCCAACCACCAGTGAGAAAGAAGAATTGGCACAGCCGGCTGCATGTGGGTGTAGCCTGGCATGGAAATACTCAAATCTCTTTGTGCCAACTCCAAAAGACTTTGCCTGACGGAAAGAAGATGCTCGAATATCTCTACAGTTGAGTCGCGCAACCAGAGACGAATGTCTGTGGCTATTTGGTCGTTGCGGGATTTGGCAAGGTTCATTACCTGACTGGCTTCACCAATCAGTTCTGCAAGACGCCTTTCAACTCCGGCATGAATATCTTGGTCGTCGCTCTTTAATGGAGACTTGCCATTCTTGACTTCGGTAAGAATAGTCTGCAGTCCATCAATTACTGTTTTTGCTACTTGCTTGTCGATAATGCCTTGTTCGCCAAGCATCTGAACATGTGCTTGTGAACAAGCTAAGTCATGCGGTAACAACAATTGTTCCACGCGAGGATTCTGCCAGAAGCGACCTACTTGCTCGCAGTTGGCAGATATTTCAGAGCTTTGATTGTTTTCGCTCGTCATCGCAAACACCAGTCTGACTAGTTATTAGACTAGCAGATACGGTATTGACCTGACTGAATGAGGATTAAGGGGTTTAGGCGGCTTTAGCTTTAGACTTGAGCTTTTTGACCTTTTCAATCTGCTTCTGGTAACGATTGAATTCCTGTTGATATCTTTTTTGCACGTCTTGCGTGGCTGTTTCTTTCTTGGCTGACATAGCTTTTCGCTTTGACCTTCTACTTCTTTCTTCGTTTAAATCTTTGAGCTGGATATGAGACTCACTTGGCAGCTCTCCAAGCTTTTCGACTATTTGGGGCAATTCGCCCTTATGTAAAATGAGTCCCGCTAATATAGCATATTTTTAATGATTCACAACCCTCGTTAATTGACAGGGCTTCTTGAAAACCCTGAATTTCTAGTTTTTTCTCTTGAGACTAATATGCCCAAAGTGGGACTGTTTTAGACAACCGCTGCGTTGTCAGGCGTCTTTTTCTTTCCGTTTGAGTCTGAGCCGTTAGGCTTCAGGTCCGGCAAGGTGAAGCCCAAACAGGCTACGACCAGCATGGTCGCCGCACCTATTACATAGGGCGCTCCCAATCCCAGGTGTTGGAAAGCAAAGCCGCCGGCAATTGGTCCTATGATGCGACCAAGAGTGGAAAGCGATTGACCGACACCCATAATGCCGCCTACTTTTCCCTTGTCCGACAAGCGGGACAACATGCTTTGGTTGGAAGGTGTATTAATTCCAGAGCCAATGGCAAGAAGGAAAAGGGCTGCATACAGAACAGGCACACTCGTAGTTGCCGGAGTTAAAAGCAATCCGGCTGCCACCAATATTGAGCCTGCGACGATCAACTTCTTTTCGCCGAATCGCTTGGACAAGCGTCCAATTAATCCGCCTTGCACGAACACCATGATGATTCCTATGAAGAAAAACATCCAGGCATTTTGGGCAGCGGAAAAATGAAACTGCTTTTCCGTCAGCAAAACAAGTGTGGCTTCCATGTTGGCAAAAGCAAACGTGGAAATGAAAAATATGAGCAGTGTTGCTTTCAATTTGTCATTGCGCAAAGTGTTCCAGTAGAAGTTTGGTTCCACGGAATAACGTTCGTGAGCGGCCTGTGATCTAGTCTCAGGTTCAGGCAGCATAAAAAACGTAAGCACCAAATCAATGATGCTGCATGCGGCAGCTAAATAACCGATGGTGTTTAAACCAAATGGTGATGCCAGTCCACCAATAGCCGGTCCAAGTACAAAACCAAGACCGAATGCTGCGCCAATTAGTCCCATGCCTTTCGCGCGATTTTCTTCAGTTGTTACATCAGAGATGTAAGCCTGAGCAACAGCCAAATTGGCGTTGCCGAATCCAGCGACGAGTCGGGACAAGAAAAGCATCGGCAAAGAAGCGGAAAGCCCCCAAATTAGATAGCCGATTGCTGAAGCGAGCAAACTCGTTAGAAGAATTGGTCGGCGGCCTACCTTATCGGATAAGCGTCCCCAGAAAGGTGTAAAAAAGAACTGCATCAGAGAGTAAGATGCCAAGAGAAGTCCGACCATTGTCGCATTGGCGCCAAACTTTTCTGCGTAGGTTGGCAAGACCGGGATGATGATGCCGAATCCAACAAGGTCAATAAAGACCGTTAGAAAAATGAGCAGAAGTGCCATTTTGCCTGGCTTGGCTGGGTTTTCAGAAGCTTTTACTTGGTTAGTCATAATCTCTTTTGAGTCCTTCGGGCGTCTTGCCGAGGAGCTCTTTTGCTTTTACGAACCGACTAGTTTAACCCTTTGTCGCTTTGCTTCCCACGCTAAGCATTTAAACTTTCGCGCTTCTATGTCAGGATAGGCACTATGAAATTATGTCTCAATTGTGGCGGCAAATTTGACGATGAGAAAACTCATTGTCCTGCCGACGGATTGAAGTTAGTCTCATTGGAAGGTGGCTCGTTAGTCGGCACCGTTATAGATGATCGCTACAAAATTGAATCAATAATTGGGCGTGGCGCTTTAGGTACGGTTTACAAAGCTAATCAAGAATTAGTCGGGCGACCGGTGGCCGTCAAAGTTTTGCACAGTTATCTAATTTCCGACACTGATACCGTAAAGAGATTTCAGCAAGAAGCACGCGGTGTAAGCAGGCTGAAGCATCCACACATCATCACTATTTTCGATTATGGACTTTTACCCAACGGGCTTCCATACATCGCTATGGATTACCTGAAAGGGGATACGCTGGCAAAGATTTTGCACGAGCGTAAGCAGCTTTCCGTAAAAGAGCTGATGCCTGTAATTAAGCAAGTCTGTGATGCTCTTGAAGAAGCGCACAATTGTGGTGTCATTCACCGTGATGTCACTCCGGACAACATTGTGCTTATTGAACAGGGTGGTCAGCAGAATTTTGTCAAGGTTGTTGACTTTGGAATCGCGAAATTATTGCGAGTGGATGGCGAGACATTATCGAGCTTGACCAAAGCCGGTGCTGTAGGCGGCAGTCCTATTTATATGAGCCCGGAAAGAATTACTAATAAGGATATTGATAATAGAAGCGATATTTATTCGCTTGGCGTTGTTATTTTTGAGGCGTTGGTTGGTCGTCCTCCTTTTGCTTCGACTGATGCGGCAAGACTAATGCTTGCGCAAGTGAATGAAGTTGCACCAAAGCTTAAGGATGTCCGTCCGGATTTTCTTTTTCCGCAGGAGCTTGAAGATGTCCTTGCCAAGGCACTGGCCAAAGCACCGGAAGATCGTCAATCTTCTATGGGGCAGTTGCGTGATGAATTGATGTCTGCCACCAACAAAATGCTTGCCAGCTTCGGCAAAATAGACCTTACCGCTGAATTGGAAGCAGCAGCTGCCCCCAAGGAGCCTGAATCTGTTTCCGGGCAGGAGATGTCCGATCTGTTCCGCAATGTCGTCGAAAGCAAAGGCAAAAAATTAGCGGAGCATATTCAGATGCGCGAAGAAATTGCCGCTGAGCAAGAAAGGCAACGTGATCGTCAAAGAGATCATTCATACAAAGTAAAAACAGACGTATCGATTTTTAGTCGTTTGGTAGCCTATGTGCAAATTTTAGTGCCGTATGTCATGTGCTTGATTTTGCTTACGGTGCTCGTTTGGTTTGTCCGTACTGAACCGATGTTTTCTTCGTTCTTCAAAGAAGACAAAGTAAGTCAATCGGAAATCGACAAGCTAATAGGTGCCGGCAAACTGCATCAAGCAAGGGAGCTTTTGGAATCTGCCCAGAAGTCAGGCACGTTAAGCAATGCGGATTTCGAGACGCTTAATAGAGTCTACTTGCGTTTGGCAAAGCACTACATAAAATACAAAGATTACCGCCAGGCAAAAGCGGTTCTGGAGAGAGTCTCTTCAAAATCCACTGTTTATAAGCAGTCCCAGTCCTTGCTGAAAAAGCTTAAGTAGCAGACTCCCTGAAAGCGCCCATTTTGCGGAATTTGTTTTGTCTGTCCGCTCTAATTTGCTCAGGCGACATCTTGGTCAAATCTTTCAAGTGAGCAACAATTTTTGCTTTGGCGTTAGCAGCAGCAACTGCGGGATCGTGTTGAGCACCGCCTAATGGTTCACTTATTACTTCATCAGCTACTGCCAGCGACAAAATTTCGCGAGCAGTCATTTTCATTGCCTGGCAGGCCTGTGAGACTTTGTCCGCAGATCTCCAGAGAATAGATGCGCAGCCTTCCGGTGAAATTACCGAGTAAACAGCGTGTTCCAGCATGAGAATGCGATTGGCAACGCCGATTGCTAAGGCACCACCTGACCCGCCTTCACCTGTGACGATAGCAATAACAGGCACTGTGAGTCCGGCCAATTCGCGTAAGTTTCTGGCGATAGCCTCAGACTGATTGTGCTCTTCAGCCGTCATGCCGGGATAAGCTCCCGGAGTGTCGATCAATGTAATAATCGGTAGATTGAATTTTTGTGCGTGCTGGAAAACTCTTAATGCCTTGCGATACCCTTCAGGTTGCGGCATGCCGAAATTGCATTGCTGTTTGTCGCGCAATGCACGACCTTTTTGTGTGCCGACAGCTACGCAATTGAATTGATCCATAGCGATTAACCCGGCAACCATAGCCGGATCATCGGCACCGCGTCTGTCACCGTGCAACTCAACCCAATTTGGATCCCAATGACCAAAATAGTCTCTTGTATAGGGACGTTGCGGATGACGGGCGATAGCCAGGTGATCAATCGCTCTCAAATTCGTATAAAGCGTACGACGGAGTTGGTTGTATTGTTCGCTGAGTTGAGCAATGTCTTTTGCTAACTCCGGATTTTCCGCCAACTGCGTTTCCAGCGCTTCAATTTGTGCTGCCAAATTGGCCAGCGGCATTTCAAACTCTAAGGGTGCGGTTTTCTTTTCGGTTGGTGGCATGACAGCTCCTACGAGGCTGAATAGATTTTTGATTGTGAATGCGATTGCGACTTCACTGGTGGTTTATTCGAGTTGGTGCCGGCATGATGGAATGCGACCAGCTTGCCCAGCAT